>JAIRVT010000088.1 GCA_031253755.1 Enterobacteriaceae bacterium | reverse complement strand
CTGATGTCCTGCAAAACTGACTTATTATTTTCAAATTTCTGCGCCGTTGTTCCTTTGCCCGGCGGCGTTGCGAAGACTTTTTCCAGCAACAATACGCCGTTGGGCGCGGGAAGCGTCATGCCACTTTTACGCTCCGGCTGTGCCTGCAATAAATTAGCCAGCCGCTGCCACGACAGACGAGCGGAACTCCAGCTTTTCCATGCCTGTATCACTTGTTCAATCGGCGACAATGCCCGCCCCATCAGGATTGAACCGGCAATCATCATGCCCGGACTCAGTTTGCCTTCAATCGCCAGCCAGCCGCCCAGCCCCAGAATCAGCGACTGTAACGCCATGCGCACGGTTTTGGTGATCGCGGTAATGGTGGCTGACCGTTCGCTGGCAATCCGCTGGAAATTGAGAAAACGCTCATGCAGCCCAAACCAGCGTCGGCGTAAAACCGGTAACATGCCCAGCGCTTCAATCACTTCGGCGTTGCGTAAATTGGTGCTGGCAAGGTTGGCAGAACGTAAGGCGAGATGATTGGCCTCTGCCAGAGGAGAACGGGACAGCCATTGGTTGAGTACCGCCAGCGCGATCAACGCCAGCGCGCCGGCCAATGCCAACAGCCCTAGATAGCCATTGAACAGAAAAATCACGCCGAGATAAACCGGAAACCAAGGCGCATCAAAAAAGGCAAATAAGGCCGTGCCGGTCAGGAATTGGCGGATGGTGGATAAATCATTCAGCATCTGCCCGGCGTCGGTGATGCCATTTTTCAGGTTGGATTCATAGGACGCCGTGTAAACACGCTGGTTCAGGCACATATCAAACTGGCTGCCAATGCGGATCACCACCTGACTGCGGATATATTCCAGACCGCCAATCAGGGCAAACATGCCAAGGGTAATCAGCGTCAGCATCAGCAACGTCATTTCGTTACCGGACGGCAGCACCCGATCATAGATTTGCAGCATATAAATGGAGGGAACCAGCATCAGTAAGTTAATAAATGCGGTAAACAAACCAATTGCCCAAAATACCTTGCTGCGTGCGCGGATAACATCCGTCATTTCATCTTTTGGCTGGCGTATTTTCACAGAAATCCCTTCATTATCAGAGGCAAAATAATGCCTGTATCTTGTTTTTATTGCTGTTTAATGATCGTCAGAACTTATTTTTGAAAACCATAACCAGTTCCCTGCCGTCAGCAAGGTAGGCAACCCACTGTTCAGTTTCCTGCCCAAAAAAAGCCAGACTGTAACCTTCCGCATCGGTCAGCGCGATGCCATCAGGCTCAGACCGCCAGCCCGCGATGGTTTTGCCCGGTACCGTTTTTTCCGGCATTATTTTCTCCAGCATTTCATTCAGGCAGGCATCGCTTTTCACCGCTCGAACAGAACCTTCCGGCAACAGTGTGTCCGTCAGCTCAATGCGGCAAATCTGCGGTTTCTCGGCCTGTTGTTTAACAGGTTGTTGTTTAACAAATTGTTGTTTAACGAATAGCTCCCACACGCCAGTCAGCTCAGCGGGATCAGGCAGGTTTAAATTGTTTGCCATGCTTTTCGACGTACTGATGCTTGCCACACTTTTGTTTGTCATACCGGCTCCAATGAAAAACAGGACTAATATTGTTGATAAGCTGAAAGTTGATAAGGTGAAAGCTGATAAGGTGAAAAATTTCAATAAGCGAAACAACCTATACCTCCTGTCAACGGCGGCGGCCTGAACCGCCACCGTGTGTTGTTTAAAATATCAATCGCCATTAAACGATAAAGTCCGCTTCAGATAATGGCTGACCAATAATTTTCACCAGAAAATCATTGCCCGCTAGTGCGCCACCCAAACTGACCGACATATCGGTCACATTCGCTAATTCGTCGTAAGTCAGCAAAATTTCACCGGCTTTACCTGAGAACGAATCGACAAATTTGAGATCATTTTTGTCGCCAAAATTAAATTGCGACAAATCGATTTTGTCTTCACCAGACATAAAATCGTGGATCCAGTCCGGATTGTCTGAACGCGATTCATCGCCTTTCAGATAGACAAACGTATCTCTGCCAGCGCCGCCCCACAGATGATCGCCGCCTAAATCGCCGTAAATAATGTCATTGCCGGCACCGCCTTTCAGGACGTTATCTGCGCTGTTGCCGACGATGACATCGTTACCGCTGCCGCCGATAGCGTTTTCAATGACGACACCACGAGCGATAGAAACGTTGCCTTTCAAGCCGCCGACGTCAGAGAAAGCGCCTGCATGAAGATGAATGCGCTGATCCTGAGTGAAACCGGAGAAGTCGAAGGTATCATTTCCACCCGCATCCCAGACGCTGAACAGCAGTTTGCTATTCGCATTGGTTGCCGTCATAAAATCACGATCGGTATTGGAGTTAAAACCATATATGGTGTCGCCTTTACGGGTTTCCATATTAGCGCCATATAACGTTTGAATGGCCGAAATATCATTTAATAAAGGTGCGGATGAGTATGCGCCTTTAAAATCCTGCCCCGTGTATTTCTCACTGAAATAACTCATCACGGTATAAGCCCGGCTATCTTCGAAATATTGACTCATATTGTTATAGGTTGGCCTGACTGCATCGGAAGCATCATAATCCGCAGGATGTTCCAGCCCCAGCGTATGCCCAATTTCATGAGTAAACGTCTGGCGGCCATAACCATTTACACCAATATCATTTATTTTGAAGGTATAGTTCTGAACGTTGTACCAAGAATACGTTGTATTTTGTCCTCTTGGTAAAGTCGCAAACGCATAATCCCCATTATTACTATGGTTAAAGAAACCAAAAGTTATATTTGCATCAGAAAGTTTGCTGACTTCCGTAAATTTTATATTGGCAACATCAGACCAAGATTGTAATGAAAGTAAGGCCGATTGTTTTTGTTCTGGATTAAAAGTACTGAAACCTGAAATATCAAATCTTGACATGATAGAAGGAGCAGTTTGTAAGAAATGATAGTTTAATTCCAATACGCCAGAAGCGTTGACTTTATTATTTCCCCACTGGCTGTGGCCCCGTAAAAGCTCATTCGAAGCCAGATCGCCCAACGGTCTATGCAGAACGTTAATACTTGGATCGGAGTTTGGCACATAGGCTGAGAGTAGTGCTTTGACATCCTTAACAGCACTAGAGTCTGATAACCCCGAATAAGTATCTTTTTTCTTTGAGGTCATATTAAATCTCCTATTAAAAAGACTCATAATTTATTGACCCGATATTTGACATAATAACGGGCACACGAGTTTTATTCTTTCTATACCCGTCGTCTTTCAAGGTGCATATTATATCTCCCCACGCAGCAGGGAGATATAAACATTCACATTGTTTTGTAAACTGCAACTTAAAGTTGGATTGGTATAAACAAATATTAGAAATAAAACACCTAACTAAAATAACGCCAATTTTTTGATTTTAACAAATGATTAACACATCATTTTGCGATATACCATAATCAAATTTAAATTACATGTCTAATTATGAATTTTTAAATAAACGTTTGCGTGAATAAAAAAAAGCTTTACTTAATAATTGAGATGCCCTCTTTTATTTAACTAAAATTACTTTAAGTGAAATAATAATCTCACACAGCGGCATTGGATAATTCTTATTTAAGTTTCCCCAAAGCTAATAAAATCGCTCCGAATATATAAAAACGAAATAATAGGGGAATTTTCAGCCTGCTTAAACAGCAATGACAGGAAAAATAAAGGGATCTATTGCTGGTGAATTTCAAGATGCAGCCGACAAAGCTGCAACTTGAAAGTGGGCGAGTATTTCAGACGAAATCAGTAATCGCGGTGCATGGCGTAAGCAGACCAGATCCGACGAATATGGACAGTAACTTCTTCCCGATCATGATATAGATGTTTCGCCTGAATTTGGGCATTAATACCATTTTCTTTTAACTTTATTTCAACATCCTGCAATATTTTTGCAACTTCTTCGTAACGTTTTTTCATCGGCAGTTTAAGATTAAAAATGGCCTCACGACACCAGCTTTTAATCAACCAATCCGTCATAAGATGGGCAACCTTAGCGGGTTTTTCAACCATGTCGCAGACCAACCAATAAATATTTTTTACGTATGGTTCAAATTTAAAACCATCGACACGATGATGCTTCACCTGTCCCGTTTCCATCAAACTTTCTGCCATCGGGCCATTATCAACGGCGTGAACTATCATGCTGCGTTTCACCAGTTGGTAAGTCCAGCCCCCCGGACAAGCACCAAGATCCACCGCGTGCAGGCCGCTGTCGAGGCGCTCTTCCCATTCATCATAAGGAATGAACATGTGGAAAGCCTCTTCCAGCTTCAGGGTTGAACGGCTCGGCGCATCCGCCGGAAATTTCAGGCGCGGGATGCCCATGTAGAAACGGGAGTTATTGTTACTGTAGGAATAGCCGACATAACAACATCCGGGAGCGATAAAAAAGACGTGGATCACCGGACGGTTAGGGTTCTCTTTTGCCAGTAACAGTTTTTCCTGCCGCATGGCATTGCGCAAGGGAACGGTAAACTTGCGGCAGAACTTCATCAGCTCTTTACTTTCATTGGTATCCGGCACTTCCACGCGCAGTTCACCGGCGCGTTCAATGACGCCACTCAACATACCCATGATCGGCGTAACCCGATCTTCCGGCGGTAAATCTTTCAGCAGTTCGCCCACCACCAACATCTGACGGGCAAAAATCAGTTCACGGAATGGAATTTCACGAATGAGGCGATCGGCATCATCATGCTGGTAACACTCAAACAGCACATAACCGCTGTTTTCTTTCACGCGGGCGAAACCATAGATTTCTTTCTGGCCCGCTTTATCGGTAATTTCTGCCGCACACTCTTTTTCAAAGCCGGGGCGACAATATAAAGCTATTTTATTCATGGCTAAGCGCCGATTTCCTTAGACGCAGAGCGCCAATTAATACACATAACCAACCGATGAGAAAACCCAACCCACCGATGGGTGTCAGATAAACTAAAAATTTTAACGGTAAGAAGGCCAGACAATAAAGGCTGCCGCTAAACAGCACGATGCCGATAACAAAAAACAGGCCTGCCCAACCAAATTCCCGGCCAAATAGCGCGGCTGGCTGCTTTATCAGTATCGCTGCCAGCGCCATCATCGCTAATGTATGCAGCCCCTGATATTGCAAACCGGTGTGGATCCATTCCAGTTGCTTCGGCGTCAGTATCGGTGCCAGAAGATGAGCGCCCATCGCGCCAAATGCCACATAGAAAAAACCGCTGAAACCACAAAAAATAAGCATTGTACGACTGTTCATTGTTTTCTTTCCATCATTCGTTGGTGCTGTTCATTCGCAAGAAAGCCTAATCAGAAAATCTAATCATTAGCAAGAAAACCTAATCTTTCCTGTTCACTCGCCGCCTGCGTCAGTATCCATTTGCGAAACGCCGCAATTTTGCCCAATTCTGCCTGATTATCATGGCAAACCAAATAAAAGGCGTTCTTACTGAACAGCACATCGTTGAATGGGCAAACCAGACGCCCGGCATCAATTTCATTCTGTGCCATCACATTATTCGCCAACGCCACTCCCTGCCCATGTACTGCCGCCTGAATGACCATCGAACTATGGCTAAAAATCGGCCCATGCTGAACATTGATCAACTGCTGCATATCCAGTTGACGGACATAAGACTGCCAGTCCCGCCGGGAAGAATCGTGCAACAACGTGTGATTGGCAAGATCCGTCGGTGTTTTCAACGGACGTTCTCCCATTAATAAAGAAGGAGAGCAGACCGGCAATAAGTATTCAGGATAGAGTTTGTCTGTCCGCAGCCCCGGCCAATGACCGCGACCATAAAAAATGGCGACATCCACATCATCCGCCAGTTTGTCTTCTTCCCGATCCACCGCCTGAATTCTGACATCAATTCCCGGAAAACTCTGGTTGAAGCCGGAAAGCCGTGGCACCAGCCACTGGATGGCAAAGCTGGGAGAAAGGCTCACGGTCAGCGCGCCTTTGGCACTGCGTGCCTGAAGTTTTCGGGTCGCTTCATTAATGGCAGTAAAAATTTCTTTGATATCTAAATAGTAACTTTGCCCGTCTTCCGTCAGTAACAGTGAACGGTTACGGCGGCGAAAGAGCTTCAGCCCCAGAAAATCTTCCAGACTTTTCATCTGATGGCTGACAGCAGCTTGGGTAACGAATAACTCTTCCGCCGCTTTAGTAAAACTTAAATGACGGGCAGCAGCATCAAAAACTCGCAACGCATTGAGCGGTGGTAAACGTTTGGACATGTTAGTTTCTTATTAGAGTAGTGGCGATATTATGATGGTGACGATACCGGTAACTCTTTTCGTTTAGATATTAGTTTTTGTAATCCGAATCATTATAATTTGTCCATTGATGATATACCAGCAAATCCCTATAGTGTGCGCACTTCCTAAGCCGGAACGAAAAGTAGCTTTGTTACAGTACCTTGTTACAGTAAAAAGATGCTTTTGGCTTTGTGGTTGTGATGTTGTGTTTGCAAGTTATCTGGGAAACCAGAATTTGTAGCTTATGCTATTGTTTTTTTCACTTCCTGTACATTTACCCTGTCTGTCCATAGTGATTTTATGTTGCACCGCAATTGCGGTGCTTTTTTTCTTTTTGCTATTTTTCTTTTTGCTATTTTATCTGGCCGTTATTTTTTCTGGTCTTTGCTTTGCCTCGCTTTGCTGTAAAATTCCTCAAATCTGTTTAACAACATTTATTCATTCTTATATACGCTATGAAATCCTTCGATCCAGACTTATTCCGCCGACAATTTCCCGCGTTACAGTCGTCTTATGCGCGTCCTGAACACCTTGTGTTTCCTGACGATACCGTGTTTTTGGACAGTGCCGCCACAGCGCTTAAGCCGGTATGTATGATTGAGGCAACTCAGCACTATTACAGCAATCACAGTGCAACGGTTCATCGCAGCCAACATGCGGCGGCACAGGCAATGACCGCCCGTTATGAACAGGCGCGCGCTTTGGTCGCGGAATTGATTCACGCGCCACAGCCGGAAAATATCGTCTGGACAAAAGGTACCAGCGAAGCCATCAATCTGGTGGCACAAGGGTATTTTCGCTCCCACTTAGCGGCGGGTGATGAAATTATTGTCAGTGAGCAAGAACACCATTCCAACCTGATGCCGTGGCTGATTCTGGCGGAACAAACCGGGGCTAAAATTGTTAAATGGCCGATTGGCAAACAAGTCAGCTCAGAAAAACCGTCTTTAGATAAACCGTCGTTAGATAAACAGTACCAGCCCGAAATTGACACGCTGGCAGAACTGCTCAATGAGAAAAGCCGGCTGGTTGCTGTCAGCCAGATGTCAAATATCACGGGAGCTGCCGTCGATCTGACCCAAGTCACAGCGCTGGCTCACCAATATGACTGTCTGGTGCTGGTGGATGGTGCTCAGGGTATCGTCCATTCCCCTGTCGATGTACAGCAATCAGATATCGATTTTTATGCTTTTTCGGCACATAAACTCTATGGCCCGAATGGATTGGGCGTACTCTATGGCAAAGAAGCGTTACTGAATGCCATGCCGCCGTGGCAAGGCGGGGGGAAAATGCTGACTCAAGTCTCTTTCGACGTTTTTATCCCGGAACAAGTCCCTTATCGCTTTGAAGCCGGTACGCCGAATGTGGCCGGTGTGATTGGTTTTGCAGCCACTCTGGAGTGGTTAAAAACAGTCGATATGACGCGTGCTGAACTTTATGCCGTTGCGCTGACGGATTATGCGGAGAAACAGCTCAGCACGATAGCGGGTTTTATCAGCTACCGCGCGGCAGGCGCCAGTTTGTTGTCTTTCAATATTGCCGGTGTACATCACAATGACTTAGCGACACTGGTTGCCGAGCAAAATATTTCCCTGCGATCAGGCCAGCACTGTGCCCAGCCCCTGCTTGATGCTTTAGGGATCAGCGGCTGTCTGCGCGCTTCCTTTATGCCCTATAACACGCTGCAAGATGCCGATAAACTGGTTAGCGCCGTAAAATTTGCCCTGTCGTTGCTCGATGAATAAAGTAAGTCGGGAAAATAGACAGCTAGAGGAATAACGAACTGATATGACAGCACTTTCAAACCCAATCTTCGCTCCGCATCCGTTTGGCACCGAAATCACCGGGCAGCAATTGCTCGAAACATTTAAACAATGCCGATTGTGGGAAGATCGTTATCGGCTGCTTATCGGGCTGGCGAAAAAGCTGCCAAATCTGCCCGATGAACTGAAACAACAAAAAATTGAGATCTCAGGCTGTGAAAACCGGGTCTGGTTAGGGCATCAGGCACTTATTGAAAATAGATCGATTGAAAACAGTTCGGTTGAAAATAGTTCGGCTGAAAATTCAAGCGATGCAAATCGGCTGCATTTTTATGGTGACAGCGAAGGGCGCATCGTAAAAGGTTTACTGGCATTTATTCTGGCGATGGTGGAAGGAAAAACGCCGGAACAGGTTTTACAAACGAATTTAACCGGCCTGTTCCAGCAGGCGGGCCTTGCACAACAATTAAGTGCTTCACGGCTTAATGGTGTGAAGGCATTGATCAATAGTGTGCAGGCGATCGCCCTCTCATACCAGAATTAGCGGCTTTCCCGCTCAGCCTTCGCCACCATTTTCTTCAGGGCGTGAGAAACAGAAACGAAACCGAAAGTTGCCGTAACCATCGTTGCGGCACCAAAACCAGAAGCACAATCCATCCGTTTCGAGCCATCAGCCGTACTTTTGGCTGCACAGACTGTGCCATCAGGTTGGGGATAAACTAATTGTTCGGTTGAAAAAACACAGTCAATACCCAGTTTTCCCTTGCCATTTTTCACTACCTTATAATCCGATTTCAGGCGTTCTTTCAGTTTGGCGGCTAACGGATCCTGTACGGTTTTGGCTAAATCGACAACCTGAATCTGTGTGGGATCCAGTTGCCCGCCAGCGCCTCCGGTTGTCACTACCGGGATCTTATAGCGGCGACAATAAGCTAACAACGCCGCTTTCGGGCGAACACTGTCAATGGCATCAATGACATAATCGAAATTTTTTGATATCAACTCCGCCACATTATCCGGCGTAACAAAATCATCGATACAAGTCACCTGACATTCTGGATTAATCGCCCTAATCCGCTCTGCTATCACTTCCGTTTTGGGTAAGCCGACATTTTGCACCAGCGTATGCAGTTGGCGATTGGTATTGGTGACACATACATCATCCATATCGATCAGCGTGATCGCACCGATGCCAGTACGGGCCAACGCTTCTGCCGCCCATGAACCCACGCCACCGATACCAACCACACAAACATGTGAGCGGGCAAATAATGAAAGCGCTTTCTGGCCGTATAACCGTGCCGTGCCCGCAAAACGTTGAAGATAAGCATCAGAGAGAGAAACCTGCATGACAAATAAATCCTATACCGACAGATATTTTTAAGATTTTCGATCTTACTGGTTTGTCGCTAAAAAGCCATATGGCGATGTCTTCAATACCCACACGCGGCCATAATGGTTATAGAAACCGGCCATTTCACCCGCTTCTACGCCAATGCCATGATAAATATCGAAATGATTCCCTTTTATTGCGCCACCAGTATCCAGAGCCACCATCAGGCGCATCAGATATTTGCCGGTAAAACGCCCCAAACTATCCAAAACAGGCACTTCCGCCAGCAACACGGTTCCGGGAGGAACCAGCGCCTTATCTGATGCTACCGAGGCTTTGGCAACCAGAGGAACAGCACTGGCTCCGCGTACTGCGGTATAGGGTTCAGGTTTGAAGAATACGAAAGAGGGATTTTGCTCCAGAGCTTGCCGCACTTCAGATTCACTGTGATTTTCAGCCCACTGACGAATGGCTTTCATGGACATTTTTTTGCGCGGAATTTCGCCTCTGTCGATCAGCACTTTGCCAAGGCTGCGATAAGCATGACCATTTTTGCCACCATAACCAAAAAAGGTTAACGGTTTGCCGTCACCGAAATCCACATAACCACTTCCCTGAACTTCCATAAAGAAGTTATCGATCAGCGAATTGCTGTAACCGATGATCCATTTTTCATTGAGGGCGCCATTATAGATGGCAGCACGGTTCGGCAGCCGGATGCGTGATTTTGTTGGCATTCGGTACAACGGGTATTTAAATTCCCCTTGTTTGCTATAGCGAGCCTGTAAAACCGGCGTGTAGTAGCCGGTAAATTTGACATTACCGTAATTATCTTCGCCCTGCATTTGATAAGCGAGCAGACCGAATTGATTTAATTTGCTGATATTGCCGCCCGTTTTTACCCAGCTTTCGATGGCATCAAACGTTGTACGGGTGTTGGCATACAGCTTAGGCGAAGATTGGCCAATGAGTTTAATTTGATCAGCGAAATCATTGACATTCACCGGAGAACCCTGTGCATTTGGCGTATCAACCAGCCGGAAATCCTGAGCAAAACGACCATCTTTATACTGCTGTCCCTTCCCTTGCTGCGTCTGATCCGGCGACGCATTCTCGCTCAAACGGGAATGGCAACCCACTAACAGCGAAATCAGCATTCCGCCTATCATTCCGCCTATAAAGTATCTAGCCAAAAGTTTCATATGATTTACCTTTAGTCCCCCCTGAAACCAGCGGCAAACAATATCAAACCCCAACAAATAATAAAATGTAGTTATAAAAAAATAACTTACCCGCCTTCAACCGCCAGAGAACAAAAATAAAACACCATGATGAATTTTCAGTCGAAAAGCAAACAAAATGGGTAAATATCAACAAAAAAGCTTGCAACAAAACTTCGCAAGTGTATAGTGTGCCTCCATCGAACGCGGGATGGAGCAGCCTGGTAGCTCGTCGGGCTCATAACCCGAAGGTCGTCGGTTCAAATCCGGCTCCCGCAACCAATTCGATAGCATATTTATAGATATTACATTTCTGGCTTCTGTAAATATAAGCGTAAGCAGCGTTTGCAAGTAAACGGACGCGGGGTGGAGCAGCTTGGTAGCTCGTCGGGCTCATAACCCGAAGGTCGTCGGTTCAAATCCGGCCCCCGCAACCAATTTAATACTGATTTTATCGATACTGTTTCTATAATTCAGCAACACTTGCAAACAAACGGACGCGGGGTGGAGCAGCTTGGTAGCTCGTCGGGCTCATAACCCGAAGGCCGTCGGTTCAAATCCGGCCCCCGCAACCAATTTCCTGATTTAAATCCTATCTTAATTCTCAATCCCCTGTTCTCATTCATCTGCGTATT
>JAIRVT010000043.1 GCA_031253755.1 Enterobacteriaceae bacterium | reverse complement strand
GCAAAGCTACCGCACTAGGTTGCGGTTCCCAGAGCACCATCATTGTTTGTGTGTTTTTTATCTAACTGATAAAAATAACTTTTTTTGTGTAACATAAATAATACATAAACAATTTATGTTAAGCCGCGCTGAGATTAGACCCTCAGCGCGTGCAGGTCAAGTGCAATAGTCTTAATTCTTTAACTGTTACAGAACGTTATTAATTATCAGCTATCTATCTTCCGTGCAGCGGCAGCCAAATCATCAGCCTCAATCCACCCAATGGGCTGTCTTCCGCTTTTACCCAGCCTCGGTGTTGTTCTACCGCTGTTTGAACTATCGCTAAGCCCAAACCGGTTCCGCCTGATTCTCTGTCCCTTGCTTCGTCTGTCCGGTAAAACGGGCGGAAGATGTGATCACGGTCTTCAGGGGGAACGCCGGGGCCGTCATCATCAACCGTGATTGTCACACCTTGATTGTCAGCTTTGAAGGCAACGGCGATATGGCTACCGGAGTAGCGCAGGGCGTTGCGGACGATGTTTTCCAGCGCACTGCCCAATACTGCTGGGTTACAGTAAATCGTCCACGAGCCGGGAGGCGAGATGATGTCGAGCTTCTTGTTCATCTGCTCGACTTCAAATTTGGCATTTTCCAAGATGTCATGCCAAATCTCATTGGCTTTGACATTCTCACGCAGCAGCTCATTTTTATGCTGGTTGCGGGAAAGTACCAACAGGTCATTAATCATACTGTCCAGACGCTGGGTTTCGGTCTCAATACGCTCCAGCTCTTTGTTTTCACCATGCCGGCGGCGCAATAATGCCGTCGCGAGCTGTAAACGGGTAAGTGGGGTGCGTAATTCATGGGAAATGTCGGAGATTAACCGTTGCTGGGCGCTTACCATCCGTTCTAAGGCACTGATCATCTGGTTGAAACTACTGCCAGCCGCCAGAAACTCCTGCGGGCCGGCTTCCAGTTCTGGGTGTTGCTTCAAATTACCTTTTGCCACTTCGTCTGCGGCATTTTTTAATTTGCGGGCCGGTTTTGCCAGACTCCATGCCAGCCAGAGCAGTAGTGGTGCACTGATTAACATGGTCGCCGCAGGGAGAAGAAGCGGGCGGTCAAACATTAAGTTGATAAAGTCTGATTGTGGGCTTCCTGCTGAACGAATGAGGTAAAGGTGGTAGTAGTTGCCACCACAATGTATCGAGAATGGCCCAAGAATCTCGGTGCGACCGTACTTTTTCTTCTTAGGATGGTCCGCGTTGTCAGATTGCGCGATGAAATTGCGAATAAGCGGTATATCATTCTTTTGGGCACCAATAAAGTTTCCATCATCGGTGACGAGAAAGAAATGCTGCCCTGCTAATATCCATTTATTCATGGCGCCATCAAGCCAGAGCCACCAAAATGGATCATTGGTTGAATAAGGCGCTAATTCATCTTCAATATGCTTTGCCAGCAGCTTTCCTTGCTGATATTCGCTGTCCAAAAGTGGAGCTAATTGCCGTGAATCCAGTTTTGGCACCATGAGTGCTACCATCAGAACAAGTGCCAGTGTAAACCAGAAAATTGCAAAGATGCGTGCTGTTAAGCTATTAATCATTTTTCCGAAACCATTAAATAACCACGCCCGCGCAGTGTTTTAAACCAAGGTAATTGATCAGTGCGGTCGGGTAATTTACGGCGAAGATTGGAAATGTGCATGTCGATGGCTCTGTCAAACGGTGTTAGGCGTTTTCCTAATACTTCCTGACTTAAATCTTCGCGGGAGACAACTTGCCCTAAATGTTGAGCTAATAAGTAGAGCAGGGTGAATTCTGTACCGGTTAAGTCCAGAATATTGCCGTTAAAGCTGGCTTCCTGACGCCCCGGATTGAGCTGAAGTTTATCGATTTCGAGTACAGGTGTCCCTTTGTCGGCTTGTTGTTCATTCCAATTTGAGCGACGTAAAATGGCACGGATGCGAGCCATCAGTTCACGATCGCTGAATGGTTTAGATAAGTAATCATCTGCACCTAGCTCCAAACCGAGAACACGGTCTAAATCGCTTCCTCTGGCTGTCAGCATGATAACAGGCATTTGGTGATATTGGCGTAACTCTTTCAGTGTTTCAATGCCGTTTTTGCGCGGCATCATGATATCCAGTAACATTAGATCAATTGAAGAATCGACAAATTGTAATGCCTGCTCACCATCGTGGGCAATCATCACACTGAATCCTTCCATTTCGAGTAATTCTTTTAACATCGACGTCTGTGTGCGATCATCATCAACTAATAATATTTTATGCATTCATTCTTCCTCCAACAGCAAAATATGATAACAAACTCCGATCTTCCATGACTTTACGTACTTTTACATGCTCTGACGCTAGTTTGCAGCTATCAGGCTATATTATCTTCACTCGACCGAATAGTGCTATTCACGAAAGTGAGATTTTAACGAGAACCGTTTTAAGTGCGTAAAATAGCAACATTAGCCTTATCGTCAATGCCCATTCTATCGTGGCAACCGCTTTAGCGAAAACGACGGGCACAGATGATGCCGCTGAAGCTGATTTTATGTTGTCTTTTTTGCCAGACAAAAGTGATTCGAATCAACGCAACCATAACTATAGTTGTGCCTTTGAGTTAATCACATTAACCGAATGACAACGACAGCAGAGTTGAAAAAGAGTGTAGAGGCTCTGAGCTGCAAAGAATTTTGATCAAGCTGCGGTTAGAACGCAGCTTAAGCGTAATCAGGCAATCTGAATTAATTTTGTTATACGGATGAAATAACAAAACAGTATCAATAACGATTTTCCTTGCCATAGACACCATCCCTGTCTTTCAGCCCCGTTTTTGGGGCTTTTTTTTCAATGACTTATAGTCACTATTCCATAAAAAACAACAACATAAAAAAGTAGGAAAGAGTTAGAAAGTATATGAAAGTTTTTGAGTGTGGACGGTCGGTGGACG
>JAIRVT010000011.1 GCA_031253755.1 Enterobacteriaceae bacterium | reverse complement strand
TTAAAGGTATTTTTAATCAAAGATTCATCCTTTCTATTTCCCCAAATATTGATTTGGAAATCCGGATTCTCCGCTTTTATCGCCATCATATTTTTGAGATCTTTGGACGAGATATTTTTCCCCGTCCAGAAGTAATGAATTTTTTTAGGAATATTCATAATCCACCTCGATTAATATATTAAATTTTATTTGATTTTCACGACTGTCTGCCAATACAAAAAATAATCACGTATTGTAACAATAAATTTTTCTATTTTTGTGATGGTTATCGTAGTTCCTTGATAATTCTTTCCTTGTTTCAGGAAAAATAGGGTAGGAGGCTATTAGATAGAAAAAATCGTCATAAATAACTTTTTCAAAATGATAAGGAAAGATCGCTTTAGATACGCTCACTGTTATGAAAAAGCATATATAAGAGACGTAACAGCTCCAATAGCTATTATTTTCATCATGCCATTTATATTTTTGGCTGTTAAATCAAAATTCAGATCAATATTAATGAATTTTACATTATTAATATTGACGTTATATTGGGCTTGGCATTTTTTTATAAGAATAATGTTACGTTAGATACATTAAATTAGCCATAATTAATATAATTTGCTACCTCTCATGGATTAGTTCAATCAACGCACTTTTCAGCAATAAACGCAGTCAGCAATAAACGCAGTCAGAAATATCAGGTCAACAGCTTTCCCGCAAAATCCGAATAATAGTTTCAGCGCCGCTGCGGTTGGGATTGATGCGGATCATGCGTTTTTCCAGCGTGGGATCAGCCTGCCGGAATGTGCCGGAAATTCGGTAAAACAGTGGCGGAATTTCGAATTTTGATTCGGCGCCGACCGGATAGGGCAATGCGCCTAAAGTATGTGCAGCCGCCAGCACTGTCTCCGAAATCGGTTGGTGAAATTCCACCAGAACCACTTTGGATTGCGCGTTGGCAATAAAAGCCTGTTTCACCTGCGGAACTTCCCCCTGATTCAACCGGGTTACCACTGTTTCGCTCACGTCGGACTGCACGGCGTGCATCACCGGAGCGAAAACCAGACCGCGTAAGGCTTCCATTGCCTGATAGCCCTGAATCTGACACCCGCCGGAGTACATGCTGAGGCGCAGTCTGTCAATCATCGCCTGTTTGCCAACCAGCAAGCCCACACCTTGTGGCCCCAGTAGCTTAAAGCAGGAAAAAGCCGACAGTGTTGCACCGCATTCACAGCCGATGTGAGCCACTTTCATGGCGGCATAGTTGTCATCCACCAACGAAGGAATGTGATATTGGTTCAGAAGCGTGATGATATCTTGCAAAGCGTAATGATCATCGATTTTCTGCCGGGTATGTTGGATCAGGCAGGCGGTGGGCTGATGTTGTTGAATGGCGGCTTCAAGTTGCTTGGTATTGTTGAAATCCGCATAGACGACATGAAGTCCCATCTGTTCAATCGATGTCTGAGTCGTGGGATAAATCGGCGCATCATGCACCAAGAGTGTCTCATTCGGGCGAAGCAGCGCCGCCAGACCCGCGCGTAACGCACCGGTTCCGGCGCCATTCACAAAAGCCGCAGCTTCAGCGCCGAAGTACTCAGCGATCACCGCTTCAATACGCTGAGTCATCCGGGGCTGGTGGCGATCCGGGGCTAATCCCAGATCACCTTGTGAGAGAAAATCCGCTCCGGGAAAGTGACGACAGATGATATCCACCAGCTTAAATTGCTGCTGCTGAGCTTGTGGCATGGTGAGGCTTTGCAGTGGCGTGTTTTTCATTGCTTTTGTGTCCTTTATATCCGTCGTCTTTCACGTTGCTGTTGTTGTTACTTTATACCGGCCAAATAGAGCACGTTGGCAAGAATACCGACCGCGATGGTCGCAATCGGGCCGATGGCCATTTCCACCAGAGGCCGTTTGGAAGTCCGGTTCAGCAGATAGATCCCAGCCACAATCATAAAGCCCATGCCCGGCAGAATGGCGTTAGACGCAATCATCGCACCGGCTAACAAGGCAACTTCGAGCATTTTGGTGATCGCGGTACGAATATGGCCGCTACAGGCTTTGACGCCGGGATATTTATCCAGCCAGATAGCGATTTTTGCCAGCAATTGGATCTCGATAAACATCGTGATACCACCGGCAATAAAAGCCAGCCACGGGTTATTGGTTGCCAGCCCTGCCACAAACACGAATTTCATCCCGTTCGGGCTGTAAACGCCGGTGGCGATTGCCGTCGTGCCGACCAGCGGAACAAAACCAATGGCACGCGCCAGTGCCACCAGCAACGCACTGGTCTGTTCATCCTGCGCCATCAATTGCAGAGATACCGGCCCTTCTGCCAGCAGGCTGAAAGACATGGTTGCCGCACTTGCCGTCAAACCACCACAAAGAATGAGCAGCCATTTGTTTTTCTGAATGCGCTCAATACGGCTCGAAAACAGCCCGACCAGAATTTCATTAGCGCCTTTTGCTGCGGCAGAATTTTGAGTCGCAGCTTGATTTGCCGGACGTTCACGCATCGCCGGACGTTCACGAATCGAAAAGTAAAACATCGCCATCATCGACAACAATAACGCGGCACCATTCGGATCGATGCTGACCGGTTTTTCGATTAAACCACCAAAACTCAGCGGGCCAGCGGCTTTGGTCGCGACATAGCCCAACAGCGCCGTGAACATGACTAACAGCCCTTTGCGATAGCCATACTGATAGCCGACAACCATCGCCGGAAACAGGGCAAAGCAGGCCACAATCGGATCACCGACTTTTTTCAGGTCGTCCATGAAATTCACCGGCAACAGGGCAAAAAGCTCAACCACAGAACGCAGCCCGGTAAGTAAAGCGATGGCGTACAGGGCGCCAATGAGACCTGATGCAATAAACCCCCTGCGACTATTGGCGCACCAGATACCGATCATATCCGTGCCAAGCAACAGGCTGTGAACCAGCACAATCGGAGCAGTCAGTGAGAAAGGAATGCCGAACCCGACAACCAGCCCGATGCTTAACGCAAAACTCGTTGCAGCCAGCGCCTTACGGCTCATCCTTCCCTCAAGATATTCCGGCAACAGCGGACGCAGGCCATCATGGAAAACAGCGATACCACGGTTTGCCATCATGGAGGCTATCGCCCCGATTGCTGCCAGTAACCCGGCTTTGAAAGGATCGACTTCCATCAGTCTCAGCAGGAAATCATGAAGGTGTGACATAACATGCTCCTTATTGAGAATTGCCCGTGGCTTGAAAAACGATCGCCTCGATGATCACCGGCATCACAATATCGATATCCTGCCCGGTAAAACCGAACGCTTTTTTACCGGCTGTTACATGGGCGATAATTTCATCGTCGGATAAGATTTTTCCCGGCATACCGATGGTGGCACAGCAGTCATAACCCATCAGCGCAATCGCAATGGCCAGCGCCCCGCCGCCGCCGGTATTGCAGGCACCAAAATAGTAATCAGCCTCGCCACTTTTCATTGCCATTGCCGCTTCTATATCATTCATGATGATGACAGAGGTGGCTTTGTCGCCCGCCAATTGCCGAATGCACCCGGCGATTTTTTCTTTTTCTATTTGTCCACCAACGACAAATTTCATGCTGTTATCCCTCTCTTATTTTTTATTGAAGAAACGCTGCCGGAAGAACCGTGCAGGGTTATCACGTAACATCTGGTCTATTTGTATTTGAGAAAAACCGGCGGCCCGTAACATCGGAACAAATACAGTCAGTAAGTAATCGAAACCGGGGCCACCGTTGTTTTTCAGGTGGGAACGACGGGTGATATCCTGAGAAAGCATCACTCTGTCGAGTAAATCACGCTCGGCAAGTACCCGCAACATCGCGATACGGCGGCTGTCCGGGTAGTAATTGTTTTTACCAATGGTATCGAATTGTACCCATGCGCCGGCTTCAATCAGGGGAATGATGGTGTCCAGATTGTCTTTCAGGTCACAGTGACCGATCGCGATAGCGTCAGGCGCAACGCCGAATTTCCTGAGGAGGGCCAGTTGCTCACGCCCCATCGTGCTTAACGTGGTATGGGTAGAAATAGGGCATCCGGTCGCGTGGTGTGCCAGTGCTGCTGCCGCAAACACTTTTTGCTCATCGGCGGTAATTTGCCCGAAACTGGAACCAATTTCAGCAATCACACCGGCGGTTAACTCCGTGCCATCAATGCCTTTTTCAATTTCGGCGATCATCTCTTCAGCCATGTCCTGAATGCTCAATGAACTAAAATGGGCAGGGAAAAATGGCTGTTTATAATAACCTGTTGAGGCAATGATATTGATACCGGTGTCACATCTCAGATCCCGCAGAAAAGCCGCATTGCGCCCCATGTAGCGGTTAGTCACTTCCACAATATTGCGCAAACCGAGCGTATGCAGATGGCGCAGTTCATCAACAATGAGTTCATACTGATCTAACCGACAATCAAGGCTGTCTTTTGCTACGGATAGATCAATATGCAGATGTTCATGCACGTAGGTGTAACCTGATATATCAATGCAGGATGAGGAATGCAGATCAGGATGTGTCGGGGTGTTCCGTCTATTTTTGGGCGATTCCATAACTATTCCATAAGTGAAACTATTTTCCTGAAAAACATTTTTCGTAAAAAATAGTCACGCCAAATCATGCGGTAAATCGACTATGGCACAAACAACATTATTTAATAGTGGAATAACCCTGACTGTAATACCCCGATGGGGTAATTAACAATGATAACCGTGGTTCTTCAAATTCCCCTGACTGTCATAAATTCCCTCAAGTTTCGGGTTGCCTGACTGAACACCAGAAATCAAAGCGACATCACTGCGGGTGGCAAAAACCTGCGTTCGGAAACACATAATCACCGGGCTGCCGATAGGATGCTCGCCAGCCAGCGTGAGATGATAATCAATGCAAGGCTCACCCAGCCGTAAGATCCGCACAGTTTTATAGGTTTTTTTGTTTTCTAAAAATTGGTTTTCTAAAAATCGGTTTTCTGAAAATCCGTGTTCCGGGAAAACCAGCGCATATTTCATATGGCTGCGTTTGTAGTAACCGCCGCCATAACAATAACTGTTTCCGTCATAATGATGGGAAATTTCCGTCACGTAAGTCATCGCAATATGTTCAGGCTCTCGGCCAAGAATATTGGCCGGGATCGTACCGGTCAGGGCGTGACCCGGCTCTAAGTGAGTCGCTCCGTATTTTGCCAGCAGAGGGATCGTGGACGTGCTGGTTGCAGACGGTGCATTGATTTGCGTGAGCGTAATACCAAGCTGTTTAAGTTTATTCTGCGCTCTGATAAGCGTCTGTAAATTCACGGTCGGTAAGGTGGTCTGACAGCGGGCATTCCATGCCAGACAAGGAAAATGCGTCAGCCCACATAGCTTAATGCCCGGCATTTGTTGCAATGCCTCAACCGTGGCCCCCAGTTCATCAAAGGGAATGCCCGCTTCCTGACACGTGAAAGACACATCACGCGGAGCAAAAACTTTCAGCATGATTGGCTGAATGCGCCCCAGTTTCACCGCGACATCCGAAATAGCCTGCGCTTTTGCCACCGAAAACACCGTGATGATTTCAGGATTACGCCGGAGCAATGTTTCAATCAGGTGAGTGGGCGTTTGCACCAGATGACCGATGTGCGACAACGGAATACCTTGCTGGCTCAGGCTGTAGGCTTCTTTGAAATCGACAGCGACGACACCGGGATAACCAAGTTCAATCAGTTTCTTGGTTAACCAAGGATTACGGCCAAATTGTTTGGTCATCAGGTAGAGCTTTATGCCGTGCTGTTTTGCCGCGTGCAATAAATGCTGACCATTTATCAAGACTTGGTCGACATCAATAATGTAGGTATCGGGCAAAATAGTGCCTTGTTGCCAAAGATCTTTTGCTATTTCAATCAATTTAGGGTTCTGTTTTTTTAACGCATCAATAAACATAAGTTTCCCTTCATGGCTGCAAAGCAGCACCGCTGTGCAAAAAATAATTTATTGAAGATCTTTAATCTTCATTTTTTTGAATATTTATGATGTATAAAAATATAGAATGTAAAAAAATATAAGGTGTAAAAAAATAAACGTTAATAACTTTTTGTGGCGAGTATTAAACCATATAAATTTATCAGCAGATAGCCTTCTTCATTAGGGTGGAGCTTGAGCACAAACCTTTGCAATAAAGAACGATGAATTTTGAGTAATAAAGGGTAGTGTTCTGATTGCTCTATTTTTTCCAGCACCTCTTTTTCTACCGGAAAAACCGTTTCACCGCGACGTGAGCGCATAAAGGCGCTTGCCATATGAGTCAATGCCATTTCACCCTGTGGATGCCGAATCGGAATCAACCAGACATCTTCGAGAATATGTACGATATTCAGCATGTTATTGTAGATATCTTGATCGATGACACCACCTTGCAACAGGATAGCTAACCGTTGTTCTATCATCGTGTTTTGTTACATGTCTAACTATTAATTAATCGTTTGTAAGCTGATTTTTTTCGGCTGATCGTTGCTTCTGCTGATACCTGATTTGGGTAATGAGATATCAGTAAATGGGTTCGATGATTCCCGCCACCACGTTTTGTTGATGAGCCAGCAATGCTTCTCGCTCAACCATGGTATGCAAGAGCTGTTGGATAGGGATATTATCCTTACGGGCAAGGATAACGGCTTCGGAGGCTTTGATAAAACACTCACTGTCGTCGGGAAGTTGGGTCATCAGGCCCTGCGCGATCAGTTCATGGCCTTGTCCGACATTCCAGATAGCGGCATCAATGTTGCCTTTGATGATTTGGTTCAAACAATCGTGATAAGAGACCTCGACCAGTTCAATTTTTTTGCCTGCGAAATACTGATTTGTCATGATCTTCTGGTCAGCCGAGGTACTGTCTAACCCTACGCGACGGATGGATTTCATCTCTCCCTGACGAAAGATTAATCGATGTCTGTCGGTATAACTTTGTGTCCCTAGTGATAGCGCAATATGTATATCTTTATTATCTGGATGTTGCTCTGCGGCAAGCCTTGATGTTACTGCTAAATCATAGACACCATTCAATAAGCACTCAATGCGGATATCTGACCCTCGCATATGTGCAAAGTAAAAAGGAACACCTGCACACAATGCTTTTAACCCACTGGCCAGCCCCTCATAAGCACGGGTATAGGGAAGAGGCATTGCACAAACCACATTGCCGATGTTGGCGTATTCCAATAGCAATTTGTGATTAACCTGCGCGAGAAAACTGCCATTCCGACCACTGCGCTTAATCCCAACCGCCTGTGATTGTTCAAGAGATTTTAATGCTGCCTGCATTAAACCCACGGACAATTCACACTCTTTTGCCAATAACTCAATGGTTTTCAGACGGTTTCCGCATTTTTCTGAAAGGAGATAACGAGCCAAAAATGCCTGAGCAATCCCCTCTTTTTTAATGAACGTTTGACTCATCATAACAAGTGTCTATCCATCCTCGCTTATCTTCATAAATTTGAACATAAATCGCAACATGCGAATTAAAGAAAAGGGAGTAATATCACAATTACAAAAAAAATGAAAACTTAAAAAATAATAAAAATTAATATTATCAATATATTGAAGATATATTTTCATTTTTTATTGAATATATAAAAAGAGGTATTGCAGGAGAATATAGGCAGTATGCAGGTTTATTGCTTCTATGTATGCTGTATTTTTCTGTCTGGATGGTAATTTTTGCTACCCTACTGATCACATAATGAAATTATTTAATTGTGTTTTGATCTCTGCCTTATTTTAAATAAATCAGATTGTAATATTTTTTATTTTAATATTATTAAATTTTATTTGGTGTTTTTGTAAAAAACAAATTCCGTCTGCTTATTGGGCTAATATTTCAACTAATGACATCGAATAGGGTTATTACTGATGAAAATCACAGTAAATAATATTTCAATCGAAATAGAAGACAGTGGTGACAGGAATGATGGTGATGGAAATAATGGAAAAAAACGTCCGGTGGTCTTACTTATCATGGGGTTGGGAATGCAGTTGATTGACTGGCCCGATGAAATGGTGAACTTATTAATTGCTGCCGGGTTTCGGGTCATTCGTCACGATAACCGTGATTCAGGGCTAAGCCAGCGATTCGAACATATCCCGCAGCGCTCCTTTTTGTGGCAGAAGATCCGGTTTCGCTTGGGGCTGCCAATTCGCGCTCCTTACAGTATTCAGGATATGGCAGACGATGCTGTGGGAGTGCTGGATGCGTTGCATATTCCACGGGCGCATATTATCGGTGCTTCAATGGGAGGCATGATTGCTCAAAGGCTGGTGGCAAACCATCCTGAGCGGGCTTTAAGCCTGGTGAGTATTATGAGTTCAAGTGGTGCCCGCCATCTTCCGCAGCCAAAACCCGACGTCGTGGCGGCATTGTTGTCCAAACCGGCCAGCACCCGTGAAGAGGATTTGATCGCGCATCAACTGAAATTACTCCAGCTGGTTGCCTCTCCTCATGAGCGATTAGCAAAAGATGAACTGGCGCAACATATGAAAATAGCCCTTTCTCGCGGTGGATATCACCCAAAAGGCATCCTCCGGCAGGTAATGGCAATTATGGCTGACTCTCAACGTGCCGATCTGCTTGCGCAAGTGTATTGCCCGACACTGGTTGTTCATGGTAAAGACGATCCATTGCTCCCGATTGCCTGTGGCGAAGATACGGCTAAACGTATTACAGGTGCGGAATTTTTACCGATCCCACAAATGGGGCATACTTTCCCGCAAACATTTATGCAGGCGATGACTGAAAAAATTATTCCGTTTCTGCATGGCATACACTATTAATACGTCCATAATTAATGCTCTTAACCATAATATGCAGAATACTTTGTTGCTTAGGGCTGGTAAAAAGAATATTCCTGTACCATCTCATATTCTTTTTTTCATAAAATTTTCGCGCTGATTTATTCTGCTCTAACACTTCCAGCCAAAGCCATTTTTGTTTCTTTTCACGGCTTAATTTTTCTATATAGTCAAACATTTGTGCGCCATATTTCTGCCCGGTAAAATGTGGCATTAAATAGAGTTTGTGTAAATATACTCCAACTTCAAGTTGCAGTTCATAAAACAATGTGAATGCTTATATCTCTCCGCTACGTGGGTTGATATAAGGTACACCTTGAAAGGCGATGGGTATATTCTCTGATTCAGCCAGTGGAATTAAATGAAAAATAAAGAAGTTTTAACAGAAGATATTGGTGATTGAATCCGAAAGATGAAAATTCTTTTTTGGCGGGTTTTGAGCGGAAAACGGCGATAAGATACTGATGCCCTATGGATTTCGCGTTGGATCGCGGCGGCAAGGGAGTTCCCACCGGGAGCATAGATAACCGTGTGTTTATAAAAACGGTGAACGGGGTGAGCGAGCGTAGCCAACAAAGAGGCAACTTGAAAGATGACGGCTATATCGCCGCCATCTTAATTCATCAGATTACATCAATGCTGTGTTTGGGCTGATTTAACATTTTGCGCCAGCCAGTCAGCCACGCGTTGTTTTTGTTCATCAGTCAGCCACATACCGAGCTTAGTACGGCGCCAGATAGCATCATCCAACTGAGTCACCCACTCATGGGCCACCAGATAACGCAGTTCAGCTTCGTACAGGCCGTGACCGAAGAATTCGCCTAAATCAGCCAATTCATTCATACCGCTCAGAATGATTTGACTGTTGCTGCCATAAGTACGGGCATAACGGCGTGCAATACCTTCCGGCAACCAGTTATAGCGCTGACGCAGCAAACGCGCATATCCATCGCGGTCATAGCCTTCCAGCTCACCACCGGGCAGCTTGCCATTCTTCGTCCAGGCTTTACCTGCATTTGGATAATACTGCACCAGTTTCTCCATCGCGTGCTCAGCCAGCTTACGGTAAGTTGTTAATTTACCGCCAAATACAGATAACAGCGGTGTTTTACCCTGATCATCTTGTACATCCAGCGTGTAGTCACGGGTGATCGCCTGTGGTGAGTCAGATTCATCATCACACAGTGGACGCACACCGGAATAAGTCCAGACTACATCAGCACGGCTAAGCTGTTTTTTGAAATGGTCGTTATAAACTTTCAGCAGATAATCGATCTCTTGATTGTCGATTTTGACGTCTTTTGGATCGCCTTTATATTCAACATCGGTTGTGCCGATGATGGAGAATTCATCATTCCACGGGATCACGAATACGATACGGTGATCTTCGTTTTGCAGAATATAGGCTTGCGGCTCATCATGAACCCGAGGCACAACAATGTGGCTGCCTTTGATCAGACGGATGCCATAAGGTGATTTCAGTTGCAGGCCATTATCAAAGAAATTTTTCACCCACGGGCCTGTGGCGTTCACCAGACCTTTTGCCTGCCATGTTTCGGTTTTACCCGTCACCAGATCTTTGGCTTCCACTACCCAGTAGCCATTCTCACGCCATGCGCGGGTAACCTGAGTGCGGGTACGAACTTCGCCGCCATGTTTCTGAACTTCCTGCGCATTCAGGACAACCAGACGCGCATCATCAACCCAGCAGTCAGAGTATTCAAAACCACGGCTGATAGAGGGTTTTAAAACGGAATTTTCACCGAATTTCAGCCCCTTACTTCCCGGCAAACTGACACGTTTACCCAGATTGTCGTACAGGAACAGGCCAATGCGGATCATCCAGGCCGGACGCAAGTGTGGCTGATGAGGAAGACGAAAACGCATCGGAAATGCAATGTGGGGAGCCAGTTTTAATAAGACTTCACGTTCTGCCAGCGCTTCACTCACCAGACGGAATTCGTAATGTTCCAGGTAGCGAAGACCACCGTGTATCAATTTAGAGCTGGCTGATGAGGTCGCACTGGCTAAGTCCTGACCTTCCAACAACAGGACAGAAAGCCCTCGACCAGCAGCATCTGCCGCAATACCAGCGCCGTTAATTCCGCCGCCAATTACTATCAAGTCTTTGGTTTCCATTGCATATCCTCTGAAATGTTCGAAACAGTTCTTTAATGTTCGTTTTCGCTCAAGGATTGTAATCAAAAATTCATCAATCGCCAACCATTAACGAGAAAAAAACATAGTTGCGTGACGCAGGTAACAACTTTCCATCATATCTATAAGATTAATAAGAAAATTATGGCAGAAAAATGCAAGGTGATGTTTGAGACAGAAATATTCAGGGAAGGAAATTAAAAATAGAATTTAAAAGCAATAAGTTAATCGGATAAAGCCCGCCTGTTTTCAGGCGAGCTGAAGATTTTAACGTGATCGGCTTTAACATGGCCGATTTTAACACGATTTATCAACGCGATTTATCAACACAATTCCAGTTTAACGCTATGTTGCTCGATGACTTTCTGGATGCTGGACGGAGGCGCTTGGTCTGTGAATAGAAAATCGATCAGGTTCATGCTGCCGAGGTTTACCATCGCACTGCGGCCGAATTTGGAATGGTCAGCAACCAGCATAACACTGCGGGAATTCTCGATAATCGCACGTTTAGTGCGCACTTCATGGTAATCAAATTCCAGCAGAGAACCATCGGAATCGATGCCACTGATGCCGAGAATACCGAAATCAAGGCGGAACTGGGAGATAAAATCCAGCGTTGCTTCTCCCATGATGCCACCATCACGGGAGCGCACTTCGCCTCCAGCCAGAATCAGGCGAAAATCTTCTTTTCCCATGAGCAGGGTGGCAACGTTAAGGTTGTTGGTAACGATGCGTAAATCCTGATGATCAAGTAATGCGTGGGCGACAGCTTCCGGCGTGGTGCCAATATCAATGAACAGCGTTGCGCCATTTGGAATTTGGGCAGCGACTTGCTTGGCAATGCGCGCTTTCTCATCTGACCACATAATTTTGCGATCATGATACGCAGTATTGACGGAACTGGATGGCAAAGCGGCACCACCGTGATGGCGCTGGATCTTATTTTTTTCGGCCAGCTCGTTCAAATCACGCCGGATTGTTTGTGGACTGACGTCAAAGTGTTCAACCAGCTCTTCAGTACTGACGTAGCCCTGAAGGCGCACCAGCTCGATTATTGCATCATGCCGCTGAGTTTGCTTCACAACATTCCCCTAATGTTTTACCTTAATTGATTATAATTAAATGATTTTATTTAATTTTTCTGTTTACGTCGGTTATCCCATAACCCCATCAATAACCCGATGAATAAGCCGGAAAAATGAGCAGCATTGGCGATATTGAGTGAAAACATATCGTAATAGCCAACGAATAACCAAATAATCGAAATAACGATAAGCCCTCTCGGAGCGCCGATTCCTTTTTGGGGAGACATTTCTCCGGTCAGCCAAACATAACTGATTAAGGCATAAACCACACCGGACAGTCCTCCAAAATGAGAACCACTAAACAATGATTGTGCCCAGCCGCTGAAAAATGCAGAAACTATTGTGATTTCAACGAGCTTTCCGTTGCTAAGATTTCTTTCAACCTGACCACCGAGATACCACCAAAGAACCAGATTGAACAGGAGATGGAGCAGCGAGAAGTGCAGTAAAGCAGGGCTAACCCAGCGCCACACTTCCAGATATTGATCTTTATTTGGCCATGCCAGCCAAGACATAACTTCACTGCCACCCATCAGCAGCATCAGGATATAGACCAAAATACTGAGTGCGCTTACAGCGATAGTGATCGGCCCGGATTGATTTTTTAATGTATCCCAGTTCAGGTTGCTGTGGTATTTCAACGAAATACCAGCTTTACCGGTTTGCCAGCTGGCTGCCTGATAGCGTTCATTGAGCGGGTCACGGGTAAACTGATTAAGTTCCCGTTCAACAACACTGAATTGGCTGTCATCTGTCAGCCATAATTCAACAACATGTGGCTCATTGGTCGGACGCATGGTCAGGTCAATACCCTGCGTCGCCATATAATCAATGAAAGCCTGAGCCAGTCTTGGATTGGAGATTGAAGTTATATGGATCATTGCACGTCTTATTTACCTCAAATTGGGGTTGCCAGTTTTATTCAGAATGAACGGCATGAGGATAGCTCTTTTTCCACTCTTCAAAACCACCATTAACGCTGTATACGGTTTCAAAACCCATATTGATGAGATACTGTGCGGCCCCCTGACTACTGTGGCCGTGATAGCACATCACCATAACCGGTTTATCAAAATCAACTTCTTGCAAAAGGCTGTTGATTGTTTCATTCGTTAAATGAAATGCGCCGGTGACATGCCCTGCCTGAAAACTTTGTGGATCACGAATATCCACCATCAGAGCACTTTTATCGAGCCAGTATTGGTAAGCCTGCTCAGGGCTTATTGTTTGAAAATGTTCCATAAATACTCAACGTTGTTTCTTAAAATTTCGTTTTAAGATATCAGTTTCTTAATAATCATACTGCATAACGCTACAGCCTTCCCACTTTCGTCACTGGGAAAGCGACACCGGGAAGGCCAAGTAAAATAACAAAAAGCAAAATAGCAAGACGGACAAAAATACCAAGAACAGAAAAATAGCGAAAGGACAATAACCTATACCCTATGGATTTCGAATTGCATCGCTTGCTGCAATTTGAAAGACGACAGGGATAAAATCAGTAGAAGGAATGCTCTCCACGCTGGTGTTCCGTCAGATCTCTGACGCCTTTCAGCTCAGGGAAGATCTGTAGCAGCTGTTTTTCGATTCCTTCTTTCAGCGTCACATCGACCATAGAACAACCGTTACAGCCACCACCAAATTGCAGAATCGCATAACCGTCATCGGTGATTTCCATCAGACTGACACGACCACCGTGACCAGCAAGCTGAGGGTTAATCTGTGATTGCAGGATATACTCAACGCGTTCTATCAGCGGCGCATCGTCAGACACCTTACGCATTTTGGCATTTGGCGCTTTTAAGGTCAGCTGAGAACCGAGTTGATCCGTCACAAAATCAATAACGGCTTCTTCCAGAAAAGGCGCACTGATTTCATCAACATAGGCAGAAAGTTGCTCAAACTTCAGTTCAGTGTCAGTGGCTTCAACAGCATCCGGAGGACAATAAGAAACACCGCACTCAGCCGTCGGTGTCCCTGGATTAATGACAAAAACGCGGATCTGCGTTCCCGGTTCTTGATTTGCCAGTAACTTGGAAAAGTGTACTTGTGCTGCTTCAGTAATATTAATCATGTCATGTGCTCAAATAGTTGACTGTTCTGGTTGGTTATAATACGCCCATTCATTAAGAAACTACAAGGTTCGGCATATTGCCCAAGCCTGTACGGAGCAAGCACCCGCACGAATTAACAATTGCGCCGCTTCATGCAGTGTTGTTCCCGTGGTGATGACATCATCAAAAATAACCACATGCTGATCGGTAAAATCCCCATGCAATTGAAAGGCCTGTTTCAGGTTGGATTTCCTCTGAGCGGCAGATAAGCCTCGCTGCGAGAGTGTCGCACGCGTGCGTTGTAAAAAATTAGGCTGATATCGGCATTGCAGCCAGTGCGCAAGGGGTTTGATGATAAGCTCAACCTGATCAAACCCCCGCCGCCAGCGCTTTTGGTGATGCAGGGGAATACCGAGTATACAGTCCGGTTTGTGCCAACGCCCTTCACGGTATCCTTGCAGCCAATGCAGCAGAAACATGCGCGCCAGCACCATCGCAAGTTGTGGTGTGCCATGATATTTATAGCGCCGGATAAGCTGATTTAGTGGCGGAGCATAATCACTGATAGCGATAAGCTGCTGCCACGGTGGTGGATCTTTCAGGCAACGACCACAAGGCACATCATTAAATTCGGCAGGTAAAGCGCAGCGTGGGCAAACACGCTCCAACCGTTTCAGACCTTGCCAACAGAAATGACAAATTCCGTGAAAGGCAAAATATAAATTTTGATGGCATAGCCAGCAATAACCAACCATTGTTAGCATCGTTTTCTTCCTTGATGATAGATTCCTGATGACAAATTCCAGATATACCGGTCACTTTTCAAGATGCCCCTTATATCTTCCCGCTGTGCGGAGAGATATAAACACTCGCCTTGCTTTTGCAAGACACGGTTTTGCAAGATGCGGCTTGAAGTTGTACTGGTTTCGTAAATAGACGTGAGAATAACAATGAATAAATTATTTTGGCAGACTTTCGGTGAAGTTCCTCGCGATCTTGTGATGCTGCACGGATGGGGATTGAATGCTGAGGTCTGGCGTTCAGTCGAAACGCGATTGGCTTCGCATTTTCGTGTGCATCTGGTGGATTTGCCGGGATATGGTCGCAGCCAGTCATACCCGGCCATGACACTGGCAGAGATGGCCGATATCGTGTGGCAGCAAGCGCCGGAAAATGCCCTGTGGATAGGCTGGTCGCTGGGAGGATTAGTTGCCAGCCAGATTGCACTGGATCACCCCGAACAGGTGGCTGGATTAATTACCGTAGCCTCTTCGCCGAAATTCAGCGAAGAAGCGGATTGGCCGGGCATTAAACCGTCGGTGCTGGATGCTTTCAGGCAACAACTGAGTGAGGATTATCAGAAAACCATTGAGCGTTTTCTGGCATTACAGACGTTGGGAACTGACAGCGCCCGTCAGGATGCGCGTTTGCTGAAATCCGTGGTGTTGAGCCAACCGATGCCGACAGTCGAGGTTCTGAATGCCGGGCTGGAGATCCTGCACTCAGATGATCTGAGGGCTGAACTGGCACAGCTTGATGTCCCTTTCTTGCGCATTTATGGTTACCTTGATGGCCTCGTGCCACGCAAAATTGTCACTTTGCTCGATACCGCATGGCCACAGAGCCGTTCGGTGATGATGCGCCACGCAGCCCATGCGCCTTTTATTTCCCATCCTGATGAATTTGTGGATCTATTACTGGATTTTGTCGGTGGAAATAACTTACCGGGAAAATAAAGCATTAGATTAATTAACTAAATATTATTGAGTGTTGATAATTCCTCCTAACAATAATATTTTGTCTGCCACTTTTCAAAATACGTTTGATTATCTCCCCGCGTCGCGGGGAGATATATACCGTGAATTAATGTATGAGTAATGACCATTTATTTGATCGGATAAATTTCAGTGACTATTTCCGGCGTATTAACAATGGTATCGAGTATCGGGCAATTACTTTCGACAAAATCAATAAAGTCACGAATTTCTTGTTCGGTATTATCGGCTTTTATATAAAATTTTGAGGTGATTTTGGAAAAACCGATTTTGGTGTTTTTATTTCTGCCGGTGAAACCATCGGTATCCAATTCGCCTTCCATTTTCACCTGAATATCGAGCAAATTAATTTTATGTTTGCGGGCAAAACTTTTTGCCACAATACACTGGCAGGCACCAAAAGCGGAAAGCAGCGCTTCTACTGGGCTCATCGCTTCATCGGTTCCTCCCAAAGGCGTTGGTTCATCCACATGAAAAGTAAAACCGCTTGATGAACACTTCATTTTAAGATGACCAGCAGATTCTACAGTTGCAGTAAATAATTCTTTAGGCATATTAGTATCCTTGTGTTATTAAATGTGAAATTGAATGAATTAATCACGGTTTTTAGAAAATGAATAAGGGTTGATAAGGATAGAAGCTATGCTATCAAATATTCCGGCTACTCGTCAGTTTATCCAGAAATATAAATATGCCACCAGTCAACTAAATTTTATTCACAATATATCGACTGGATGGCACCAACACCCCTGTATTCAACTCAGTTTATCCCTACACCGCCATGAATTATTAACGCTATCAACACAGAATGAAACGTATTCGGCCTACGGTTTTCTGATCCGTTCAAATATACAGCATAAAATAGACTCCTCTAATACCTGTAGCATTATATTGCTTATTGAACCCATTGATGAACATTACCATTTATTTAGGCATCTCACTGAAAAACAGGATATTATTTTATTAAATCATGAAAATATTACTGCGGTAACAGATTACTTGGTTAAATCATTCTTGTGTAATAATAAACCCGATACATTGACGATTTATTTATTACTCAGCCAATATCTGTCATGCCACTGTCAGTTTGATCAGCGTATTTTAAAAGCTGTTTCGTTTATTGAAACGTTGTCCGAAAAACGAATATCATCCCGTCAAGTTGCTGATAAAATTTACTTGTCTGAAAGCCGTTTTTTACATCTTTTCCGCGAACAAGTGGGCATTAATTTTCGCGCTTATTTATTATGGCTACGTTTAAATGATGCGATTGAGGAGATTCAGATGACAGACTCCTTAACATCCCTTGCCAATAACTGTGGTTTTTCTGATACGGCTCATTTTAGCCGAACCTGCAAAATGGCTTATGGTATACGCCCTTCTGACATTAAAAATATTATTCAGCAAGAGGTTAAACTGAACTGTAATACCGCACAATGTCTTTATGGCATTAATAAAAAAAGAAATTAACTCCGTATTATTTGGCGGCTAAATTCGATTTCGCCAGCCAAATAATCATAATCAGTGCCAAAAAAATAAAACCGAATAGCCAGAAAATCTCGTTAGCCGCCAGAATTAAACTCTGGTGAGTAATCTTCTTCGCCAAAAATACGGTTGCCTGTGAACCAGATAATCCCAATAATTTGATCTCCTGATAGTACAAATCAACCAGAATGTTATTTTTGGTTATATTTTCAGTCAGTTGTGAATGATGAACCGCTTCACGTTGCGTCCATAACGTGTTGGTTAACGAGGTGCCTATCGATATCGCCAGCGTGCGAAAAAAATTAAACATACTGCCCGCCGCCGCGATTTTTTCCTGTGGCATATCAGACAAAATAATCACATTGAGCGGCATAATAAAACACGCAATGGCGATTCCCTGTACAAACTGCGGCCATGCTGCGCCGGAAAAACCCATGCCAGATTCAAACGTATACGCCCGCCAAAAAAAGCAGAAAGAGAAAACCATAAAGCTCAGGGTGACTAAATAACGCATATCGATTTTCGCCCCAAACCGGCCAATCACCGGAGCCAGAACAACCGGCAGAATGCCGAGAGGCGCGAGTACGAATCCTGCCCAAGTCGCGGTATAATCAAAAACGGTTTGTAATAACTGAGGCTGCAAAACCAGAACACCAATATGCAGCAGAAATGCCAGACTGATGCAAATCGTCCCGACTGTAAAATTACGCGACTTGAACAGGGATAAATCGACAATCGGGTTGCTATCCGTTAGCTCCCAAATAATAAACAGGATAATGCCTATCGTTGCAATGATCGCCAGTGCAATAATTTCGTTGGAATTAAACCAATCAAGTTCCTTTCCTCTGTCCAACATCAGTTGTAAGCAGCCAATACCGACAACCAGCAGCACCAGCCCGACTTTATCAACCGGAATCACTTCCGTTTTTGTTTCGCGCCGTCTTAACAGTAAATAAGTAATAAAAATCGCCACCAAACCAATAGGAACGTTGATCAGGAAAATCCATCCCCAGTGAATGTTATCACTGATCCATCCACCGAGAATCGGCCCGCAAACCGGCGCGATAATGACGGTCATCGACCAAATGGCTAAGGCCATGCTGTGTTGAGATTTTGGAAAATTTGCCAGCAACAGGCTTTGTGATAAAGGGATGATCGGGCCTGAAACTGCGCCTTGTAGAATTCGGGTGATAATCAGCATTTCAAGGCTGTTGGCGATACCACAAACCCAAGAAGAAATAATGAAAAGCACGGTTGAAATGACAAACAGCCGCACTTCTCCTACTCGTTTCGCCAGCCATCCTGTCAACGGAATAGAGATGGCATTTGCCACGCCAAAGGAGGTGATCACCCAAGTTCCTTGTGACAGGGATGAACCGAGATCGCCTGCAATGGTTGATAATGCGACGTTGGCAATAGTCAGATCCAATATTTGCAGAAAGGCGATCGACGCCAGAGACAGGATTAACCACCCGCGTTGTTTGGCAGATAAGAGTTCCATATCCGAACACCTCTTAATTTTCACCGCTTGTGTTGCGTTTTATTATCTGCTCAATAATTTTATCGACTTCGCTGCGATTAAATGTGAGCGCATCTGTCTGATAAATAATGCGTTGTGGCGTTTTGTTGGCTAACGTTGTGCCTTCTGCATTTCGGGTATCAACCGTTGCGTGCATGGATAAACCGATGCGTAATGGCTTGAGCGCCACTTGTTCTGGTTCTAATTCAATACGTACCGGAAGTCGCTGTACGACTTTAATCCAGTTACCGGTTGCATTCTGAGCCGGAAGGATAGAAAAAGCGCTGCCGGTTCCGATATCCATTCCCGTAATTCGCCCCTGATAAATAACGCTGTTGCCATAAAAATCGCTGACTAATGTTACCGGCTGCCCTAAACGCATATCCGTGAACTGGACTTCTTTAAAGTTTGCTTCGATCCATAATTGGTCAGAAGGAACGATGATCATCAATGGCGTAGACGGGTTGATGCGTGCACCGACCTGAACACTCCGGCGTGATACATACCCGCTAACCGGAGAATAAATATGAATGCGTTGTAAAGAGAGCCACGCTTCACGTAAATTAGCGGCTGCTTTTTCGATATTCGGTAGCTTTTCGATGGGCGTTCCCATCACCAAAGCCTGATTGATTTTATATTGCTGCGCCGCGATTTTTAAATCCGCTCTGGCAATCTCCACCGCTTTGCGCGAATGGTCTAACTCCTCAGCCGCAATAACATTGACCAGCCCCAGTTTCTCCCGTCGCGCCAGATCGCTTTTTAACTTGTTTAACGCCAGTTGTTTCAATTCCACATTCGCCAGCAGTTTGGGATTACTGAGAATGGTTTCCTGTGTTTCCCGCACCGCTTGCGCTAGCGCTTGTTTGCTCTTTTCAAAGGCATTTTCAGCATCAGCGCTGTCCAGCGTTAATAGCAAATCCCCCTGTTGGACAAACTGAGTATTATCAACATAGATATTTTTTACACTCCCCTGAGTTTGGGACATCACCTGAACCTGATTACCGACAACGTAGGCATTATCTGTCGATTGGTAGAAACGCAATGCGGTGTACCAATAAAGGAAATAAACGGCACCAGAAAGTAAAAAAAGGAATATCACAACAGAAAGGATTATTTTTCGTTTTTTATTATTTTTTCCTTGAGGCATTTCAGGCTTTGCTTCAATTTGATTATTTTCCATATTAGCTCCGTTAATTAAATTGATAGCGTATTTTTCCGCACTCACTGTACAACGTGCCTGTGCATCTGGATTGAATAATCTGGCTAACCTGAATGGCAAAACTATTTTGAAGAATGGAAAATTTCAGGAAATAAAAACGAAAGGCATTACCGTTAATATTTGTCACTATTAATATTTATCACTAACGGATTGAGTAAAATTAATGAATTGCTGACGGTTAAATAAAAAACCGCCACTGAAAGTTTTCTCTTCAGAGAAACATTTTTCAGTGACGGTTCACGAAATGACTATTGGCATACGAACGATTTTTAAAGCTGTCGATTTTTAAAGCTATCAATTTTTAAAGCTATCAATCTTTAAAAACATCGATTTTTAAACCGCCCCTTAATTCCGCGCTACTAGCTGATACGCCTTACTGCCGCATTTCTGCGTTTCCGGGCACTGTTTACAGCCACCGCTCAGGCAGGAGGAAATATCCACTTCCTCCAGTTTACCCATCGTCACCAGTTGACTGAGCATCGCTTCCACCAGCGGCAGCGGTGCGGAAAACTGGTGGCTCAGTGATCTGGCATCGGCTCGCCCATTCAGGGCGATGGCATCGCGGATTTTCAGCAAACTAATCATCATGATTCCTGATTTATTCTGCCGTTAATGGCAGTTTCCGCCTGAGCATTCACAGCCCCGGCTTTTGCTGTTATTGAACGTCATGGTGACTCTGCTGCGTGCCCGGCGCAAACCGATAAGGATCAGACAATTAAACAAAATCACCGCCGCAATGGTAATTGAGCTGCTTTGCGGATGCGCAGAAAACGTCGCGATTTGATAGAACAGTGCAGCCAGAGAATAAGCGACGTTTAACCCCCACAAAATGGAGAAAGTCATCCAGCCCCGGCTGGTTTCGCGGGCAATCGCTCCCATCACAGAAACGCAAGGCACGTACAACAGGACAAAAATCAGGTAACTATAGGCCGCGAGCGGCGAACCGAATTTGGCGCTCATCATCCCCATTGAACTGCGATCCATATTGCCATCACCTTTGCTGGCTTCAATCGGGTTAGACAGCGCGCTCAGGGTAAATGTCTCTTTCAGGCTGTCCCATGTTTCCTGTACGGCGCCTTCCAGTTCATCCAGCAAATTAAACTCATGCGGGTTAAAGGGCTGTTTGGCAATATTTTCAGCGGTATAAAGGGTATTTAATGTACCGACAACCACCTCTTTCGCCATCGCTCCCGTAATCAAACCCACGGTTGCCTGCCAGTTATCCGCATGTACGCCGATAGGATAAAGCACGGGCGTAATCACCTGACTGACGGAAGCCAACGCGGATTCGTTGATGTTATCGACCGTCTTGCCGGAGAACGAAAAGCTATTGAGCGCGCCGATAAACATACTGGCAGCGATAATCACTTTTCCCGCCCGGATCACAAACCCTTTCAAACGTTGCCAGGTCTGAATAAGCAGCGTTTTGGTATGAGGAACGTGATACACCGGCAGTTCCATGACAAAAGGCGAGGCTTCACCGCGCATGATGGTGTATTTCAGCAGCAGCCCCGTCAGAATAGCGACCACAATGCCGAGGATATACAGAGAAAAGACCAGACTTGCGCTGTGTTTGCCAAAGAAAGCCGCAGCAAAGACCGCAAAAATAGCCAGCCGTGCGCCACAGGACATAAACGGTGCCATCATGATGGTAATCAGCCTTTCACGCGGCGCATCCAGCGTTCGTGAACCCATCACGGCAGGGACGTTACAGCCGAAGCCGACAATCAAAGGCACAAACGATTTACCCGGCAACCCCAAAGATTGCATCAGCCTGTCCATCACAAACGCGGCTCTGGCCATGTAGCCGGAGTCTTCAAGAAAAGAGAGAAACAGGTACATCATGCCGATCTGCGGCACCAATGGCAGTACCGTATTGATGCCGCCCCCGATACCTTGGGCAAGGAAAACGGTCAGCCAGCCGGGAAAGTGGAGCGTATGACCCAGCCACTGCATTCCATCAATGAAAATCGCCGCAGAAGCACCATCAAAGATTGGCTGTAATGCGCCGCCAATGTTAATCGCCAGCACAAACATCAGGTACATCACAAACAGAAAAATCGGCACGCCCAGCCAGCGGTTGAGGATCACGCTATCCATCACCTGAGTCAGTTTATTGGGCGTCGCGGAGTGAATATCCGTCACCGCCAGACTCAGTGCATTAATGGCCTGATAGCGGGCATCCGCAATGGTCAGCTCCGGCTCGTCAATCCGCTGCTGTTGCAAACGCATTTTACTTGCTGCCAACTGCGTCTGAGACAGACCGGAACGTTCGAGGCTGTAAATATCCCCTTCCAGAATCTGTAAACTGAGCCAACGGCGCTGTTGTAGCGTGAAACTTTCCGTGATCTGGCTGGCATTGTGCTCAACTTCCTGCCAAAGCGCAGCAGGATATTCAACCAGCACCGGGCGGCTGCCTTGCAGCGAGGGCTCAAAATGATATTGGTCAACCGTATCTTTCAGGGCGTCTATTCCGGTCGCACGGGTAGAAACAAGCGGGATCACCGGGCAACCAAGACGCTGCGCTAACGCCGTAATATCAATATCGATATTCTGGCTTTTGGCAATATCCAGCATGTTCAGCGCAACAATGCAGGGAATGCCAAGCTCAATCAGTTGCAGAGAAAGGTAGAGATTGCGCTCCAGATTTGAAGCGTCAACGACATTGATAAACATGTCAGCTTCACCGCTCAGGATATACTGGCAGGCAATTTGTTCATCAATTGAGGTCTGATCTGAAATCGTTGTCAGCGAATAAGTGCCGGGAAGATCAACAAGGTCTATCTGGTGTTTTGGCGTAGAAAAATGCCCTGTTTTACGTTCAACCGTAACCCCAGACCAGTTTCCGACCCTTTGCCGGGAGCCTGTAAGTTGGTTAAATAAAGTGGTTTTCCCGGAGTTGGGATTACCGATCAAGCCTATAGTTAATTGTTTCATCATACTTTTTATTGATCAGGGGTGTAGTACGCCATCGCATTTTGTCTGTTTGTTCTGGCTATCTGCCTGAACTGAATGAGATGGCGGTACTGAGCCGGGAACTCATAATTAATTATGCTGGATGTGTTGCTAGTGTAAGAAATGCTAAGTCTTTTTTGCGAAGTATCAGGTTGACTCGACGTGTCTCAATTTGAATGGGATCACCCAAAGGCGCGACCCGGATAACCCGAAATGTGGCACCCGGCAGCATTCCCAGAGACAATAATTTTTGTCTGTAGGCTGGATTTATCTGAGGGAAAAAACCCAGAATTTTATAGCTTTGATTTGGCATCAATGACATATAACATTCCGTTAAAACTTAAAAGGGAGTGATTATGAGAATCATTATCCTCAATAAAGTGAATTTCTCAAGAAAAAAGTACATGAATTATTATGAATTAAAGTATTAATGAAAATAGTAAACACGATTAATCCGGTTTACTTACCTTGAAAGAGAATGGAATTAATTGATATTAATCAATTTAATTGTCATTTTATTGAAATAAAAGAAAGGTAAAGATGTTGATAGTATATTTAAAAACAAGCTCCAATATAAATGGAGCTTGTTGTTATTAACATTTTGATTAGTTTATTGAATGCTTTTTAATTAATCTTTGGGTGGATACCGCAGATCATCCAACGCTACCGGCACACGCGCATCATCCTGATGATCTGTCCAAGCTGTTGAGTCATACACCCACCACGCTTCGATTTTCAGTTCATAAAAACGGCGTTCCGCATCACCATAATAATCGGCGATGGGGCGGGATTTTTTCTTTCTGATATTGGCATCAGGGTAGGTTTTCAGGAAGAAGTAATCATAGGTTTCCTGTAACTCCTCATCCGGCACCTGACGGGCATGGCCGATGAACTGCGAACCTGCCAGTTTCAATCCAGAGTCTGGCAGAATCTGGCTGCTGTATATTGTTCCGCTGACACGAGGGTTAATATGCAATTCATGAGAATGCCGTGTCTCCTGCTTTGAATACCAGAGTAAACTTAATGGGCAGTCTTTTGATGAATTGTATTTAGGAATATAAAAGAGCGTTGATGACCAAACAAACTCTTCTTTCGAGTTGTGAGTAGCCATATTGAAAAATCTTATATTGCTGAGTAAATCAAAACTGCTTTGGACATATTTATTCATAAAATTATTCCTTAACAATTTTTATTGTTATCTATTTTTTATTTTATTGGACAGTTTTCTCATAATACTGAGAGAGATATTACGCAGCGAAGTATACGAAATATTAATGAGCAGCGTCAGCCATCATAATCTGTTTAAATTTGTTATGTGGTGATAAGTTATATTGCAGTCGGCAATTATATTCGGCGGGAATGGGGTGTGGCGGACAAATATGTCCGCCAAAATTATACTCTATGGACGACGGGTATAAGCATTACCATTCAAAATTGACGGCAGCGTTATACATCGTGGCGGAGGAATCACCGAATGAAGTTGAAACTCCGGCTTTTGCCGCGATGTTTTCATTGAAGCGGTAACCCGTTCCCACAGCAATAGACGATTCGCCTCTATAGCCACCTACGCCCGCGCTGAGGTTGAATTTCCCAACATTATAAGGTTGGAAAAGACCCGACAGCGCAGCGGCTGACGCCAGCCCTTTGTTTACCCGCTTGTCCAGCTTGTTGATTTGCTGGTCAGTATAGGAGTTCGCTACTTCCAGTGACGCTGCGGCTTTTTGGTCAGCGTAGGAATTCGCGCTGTTCAGTGTTTCTTTTGCCTTGCTGTCGGTGTAATCGTGAGCTTCTTTGGCTTTACCGTCTGTGTAAGCATTCGCGTTTACTTCAGCTTGTTGAGCTTTTTCATCCGCGTGAGTATTTGCCTTTTTCAGCGTGTCTTTCGCTTTTTCATCCGTGTAAGTATTCGCCTCTTTCAGCGTGTCTTTCGCTTTTTCGTCTGTGTAAGTATTCGCGTTTACTTCAGCTTGTTGTGCTTTTTCATCCGCATATTCTCTGGTGTTCTTCTCACTCTCCTTGAGCTGCGAAACGTTTACTGCATCATCGTCCTTCTCACCCGCCTTGACGCCATGGATCTGATGCCCCGTGACATCCAGATCCGTGTTCCGTATTTGTACCCCATTCTTATCGACAAAGACGCCTTTATCCGCCGAACCATAAGTCACCGCTGCCGCTTTATCTCCAGCCCATAAGCCGCCTTCTCCGGTAGTATTCCCTGGTGTGATATATCCCAACCGTTTTCCCATTACGTTGGTAACGTTACTGCCCCATGGCGCTAAGTTCTGAAGTACTCCATTATTGTCCCCATTAGACCAACCGGTCTCTGTTTGTGCACCAATATAAGGTTTATTTGCATCAGTCGCGGCATATGCCTGACCACATACCAAAACGTACAACAGACCTAAGCTAAATTTTTTCATGTCATTCCTCATTATATCCCTGCCCAGCCCACGCATCCGCGTCACCAAGACAGACGCTAATCGTGCCTTCGGGCTGATAGATTACGGTTATTTCATTAATATAATAATAACTAATGGTTATTATATTTTTACGATAATATAACTGAAAATAATTATTAACAAGTGGGCGTTTTAGGACGTCAGAAAGGTTAAGAACCGGCTCAATCGAGCCGGTTCAGAAATATCTGCGAAGAGAAATAACAGAAAGAAGCGAAATTAGCGTTTTTTGCCGAATGCGGCGGCCAGTGCATCACTCATCGCACTGTTGCCCAATGATGCAGAAGCATTAGATGAACGCGGTTTCTGGTTACCTTTGCCATGATTGCTGCGATCACTTGCATGGTTCTCATTGCGGTTGCTGTTGCTGTTGCCCGGCGCATTACTACGACGCGCAGGCGCTTCCCCCGGCTGTTCATCAAGACGCATGGTCAAGGCAATGCGTTTGCGGTTCAGGTCAACGTCCATTACCTTCACTTTCACGATATCACCGGTTTTCACCACGGTGTGTGGGTCTTCCACAAAGCGATCAGACAAAGAAGAAATATGCACTAAACCATCCTGATGGACACCGATGTCCACGAAAGCACCAAAATTAGTCACGTTAGTGACAGAGCCTTCCAGAATCATACCGGTACGCAGGTCATTCATGGTTTCAACACCGTCGGCAAAGGTTGCCGTTTTAAATTCCGGGCGCGGGTCACGGCCGGGTTTTTCCAGCTCTTTCAGGATATCCGTTACGGTCGGAATACCGAATTGTTCCGTGGTGAAATCCTGTGCTTTCAAATCGCGCAGCGCCGCCGGGTTGCCCATCAGTTCTGGTAAAGACTGTGTGGTTGTGGTCAGAATTTTTTCCACCACCGGATAGGCTTCCGGGTGAACCGTGGAGGCATCCAGCGGGTTATCGCCCTGATTAATACGCAGGAAGCCCGCACATTGCAGGAAGGCTTTCGGCCCCAGACGGCTGACTTTCAACAACTCTTTACGGTTGTTGAAACGACCATTTTCATCACGCCAGTTCACGACATTCTGGGCAACGACATTGGTCAGACCGGCTACACGGGTCAGCAACGCCACCGATGCCGTATTCAGATCGACACCGACACTGTTTACACAATCCTCCACCACGGTATCCAGTTTCTTGGCCAGCTGAGTCTGGCTGACATCGTGTTGATACTGGCCGACACCAATCGATTTCGGATCGATTTTCACCAGCTCTGCCAGTGGGTCCTGCAAACGGCGGGCAATCGAAACCGCGCCACGCAGCGAAACATCCAAATCCGGGAATTCCTTTGCTGCCAGCTCGGAAGCAGAGTAAACGGAGGCGCCCGCCTCACTGACGATCACTTTTTGCGCGGTAACGTCAGGATATTGCTTCTGAACATGAGCGAAAAAGCGCTCTGTTTCACGGGATGCGGTGCCATTACCAATCGCAACCAAATCAACATGGTGCTTGATACACAGTGCCGCAACAATCGCAGCGGCTTTACTTTCCTGACCGGTGTGCGGGTAGATGGTGTCGGTGGCGATCAGCTTGCCGGTTGCATCGACTACCGCCACTTTTACCCCGGTTCGCAGGCCCGGATCTAAGCCCATAGTGGAACGCATACCCGCCGGCGCTGCCATCAGCAAATCGTTCAGGTTACGGGCAAAAACGTTAATCGCTTCGTCTTCGGCTTTTTCGCGCAGTGTTCCCATCAGTTCAGTTTCCAGATGCAGAAGCACTTTAATACGCCATGTCCAGCTCACTACGCTTTTACGCCAGCTATCCGCCGCTGCATTATTCAGGTGCAGATTCAGGTGATCGGTAATAATTTGCTCGCAATAGCTTTCTTTTGGTGCTTCATCAAATTGCGGATCGGCATTCAGAGCGAGTTGCAAGATACCTTCATTGCGTCCACGGAACATGGCAAGCGCACGATGGGAAGGCACGGAAGCGATAGGTTCATGATGGTCAAAATAATCGCTGAATTTGGCTCCCTCTTCCGCCTTACCTTCAACGACTTTCGCCACCAAATGCGCATTTTTCCACAGATATTCACGCACTTTTACCAGCAGGGACGCATCTTCGGCAAAACGCTCCATCAGGATATAGCGGGCACCATCCAGTGCAGATTTGGTATCGGCAATACCTTTGTCGGCATCAACAAAGGCGGCTGCGGCGGATTCCGGCTCTTGCTGAGGATTCTGCCACAACACATCTGCCAGTGGCTCCAGTCCCGCTTCAATCGCAATCTGCCCACGGGTACGGCGCTTAGGTTTATAAGGCAGGTAGAGATCTTCCAGTTCGGTTTTACTTTGTGTCGCACGAATAGCGGCGGCCAGCTCATCCGTTAATTTACCCTGCTCTTCGATAGATTTCAGGATAGTCTGGCGACGGTCTGATAGCTCGCGCAGATAACCCAGACGGCTTTCAAGCTGGCGAAGCTGTGTATCATCCAGACCACCAGTGGCCTCTTTACGATAACGGGCGACAAAAGGAACGGTATTTCCTTCATCAAGCAGGTTAATGGCGGCGAGAACTTGCTGTGGTTGAGCCTTTAGCTCACCGGCAATGATTAGGCTTAAAGATTCATTCATGGTCTGTTTTCTTCAACTTTGTCAGCGCCTGCCGATATCCGCAGACATCACCAGACAGAACCGGACACCCAACAGGAGACCGGCAGGGTTCAAACTCGGCGTTATTATTACGTACCGTGCCTGTATTGGCTATCTTCGATGGCCTATTACGAACGCTTTTTAAAACCGTACAACCTGAAATATATCAAAGATGGCACAATTTTTAGGTCAGGTTGCGATGGAATTCATCGAATATCTGTACAGTTGAGATATAGTACTGCGCCATTAATCATATTTTCTCAAGTGAGTTGTTCATGGGCAAGAGTAACTACATAACCAGAGAAGGCTGGCAGGTGCTTGATCAGGAACTGAAATATCTCTGGAAGATCGAGCGCCCTAAAGTGACTCAGGCGGTATCAGATGCGGCTGCGTTGGGAGACCGTTCAGAAAATGCCGAATATATTTATGGTAAAAAAAGATTAAGAGAAATTGATCGGCGGGTGCGTTTTTTATCCAAGCGGTTGGACGTGCTGAAAATTGTCGATCCTGATCCACGGCAAGAGGGAAAAATTTTTTTCGGCGCATGGGTTAAAGTCGAAAACGAAAAAGCCGAAGAGCATATCTTTCGCTTAGTGGGGCCGGATGAATTCGATCCCGCTAAGAAATGGATTTCAATTGATTCACCGGTAGCAAGAGCGCTGCTTGGTAAGCAGATTGATGATGAAATTACCGTCGAGACCCCCAATGGCAAAGCGGTGTACTGGATATTGGACATTAGCTATCAACCGTTGGAAGCGTGAAAACGGCAATGGATAATAGAAGCAGAAAACACAGAAATAAAAAAACGACACATAGGCAATCGTTTTCAATGCCATAAATACCCTTGAGATACATGGTGTTATTGCCTTTTAAAGTATGCGTTTTCTGTAAAATAATCGGTTTTAAAAATCGATGGATATATACCTATGGATTTCAGGCTGCATCGCGGAGGCAAAAAAGAGGCAGCTCGAAAGACGACGGATATTGCAGGCATGGAACACTTGGGAGCATAGACATGCAAGAGAGTTACAAAATCCTTGTTGTTGATGATGATATGCGTTTACGCGTATTGCTGGAACGCTATTTCTTGGAGCAAGGTTTTCAGGTTCGTTGTGTTGCAAATGCAGAACAGATGGACCGATTGTTAACCAGAGAATCCATTCAATTAATTGTATTGGATTTAATGTTACCGGGCGAAGATGGTTTGTCTATCTGCCGAAGATTAAGAAGTCAAAAAAACCCTATCCCTATCATTATGGTTTCTGCGAAAGGGGAGGAAATTGACCGGATTATTGGTTTGGAAATCGGCGCTGACGATTACATTGCTAAGCCCTTTAATCCACGAGAACTCTTGGCGCGTATCCGTGCTGTTTTGCGACGGTTCTCCAATGAATTATCTGGCACACCGACTCCGGACAACGCCGTAGTCACCTTTGGAAAATTTAAGCTGGACCTTGGGACACGGGAAATGTTTTATCAGGATGAACAGTTACCCCTGACCAGTGGCGAATTCTCGGTATTGAAAACGCTGGTCTCACATCCTCGTGAGCCTTTATCACGAGATAAACTGATGAATCTGGCACGCGGCAGGGAATATGGCGCGATGGATCGTTCCATCGATGTACAGATCTCCCGCTTACGTCGCATCATCGAAGAAGATCCCGGCCATCCCCGTTATATCCAGACGGTTTGGGGCTTGGGTTATGTGTTTGTCCCTGACGGTAATAAGGCCTGACAGCAATAAGACCTGATAGAAATAAGGTATAGTGGCGGACTAAAAGCCAGAGGATCAGCACAGAAATGTATGAACATTATTAAATACTAACAATAAGTAAATATTAATAACGCGTAAATATTGCGGGGAAAAATATGAAAATATTCAGGCGCTCACTGCATAACCGATTCTCTCGTATCCGGTATTGGGTATTGGCGATGCTATTGGGCAGCCTGATGATCAGTTCTCTGGCTGCCAAGATGCTTGCCACACTGGAAAAACGCCCATTTGCTGCCGTGTTTCCGTATATTCTGCTCAGCGTGTTGGTAACTGGCGTGTTGGTTTCCACGGCATTCTGGCGGTACTTTCGGGCACAACGGGGTAAATTGAAAACATTGGAAGATGACCGCCTCATTTTTATGGCGGGCATCAGCCACGATTTACGGACACCACTGACTCGGATCCGGCTGGCGATGGAGATGATTGATAAAAAAAATGATTTCCTTTGCGAATCCATTAACCGGGATATTGACGAGTGCAACGAAATCATTAACCAATTTATCGATTACCAACGGTTCGGACAGGCTATGCCAACAACCTGCTGCGAATTAAATCAGCTTCTTAAAGAAGTTATTGATGCAGAAAAACCCGTTATGCCGGACAGGATAAAGGCAGAAAATAACCAATCCGACAGTTATGATCGTCATTTCGAAAGCGAATGTTCCGAAGGTGAATGTTTCGAAGGTGAATGTTTCGAAGATCGGCTGTCCGCCGAACCGATTTTTATTATCGCCAATTCACTCTCTGTTAAGCGGGTTCTGGCGAACATGCTGACGAACGCTTACCGTTATGGTAACGGTTGGCTTCGGATCAGCAGTGGCGCAACCGAAAAATTCGGCTGGTTCCAGTTGGAAGATAACGGAACCGGTATCACTGAAGAGCAGGCCGCCACCCTCATTCACCCTTTTCAGCAGGGAAAACAGAGCCACAATAGCCAGCACCACCATCATAAACACCATCAACACCACAATCGAGGTCTGATGAACAGTTACGGCCTTGGGCTTGCCATTATCCACCGCATCGTCGATATGCACGAAGGTTACCTTGAAATCGGGAACGGTGAAAAAGGCGGGCTATCCATTCGCGCTTATTTTCCATTGTCATAAAAATCTGGTGTTGTCATAAAAATGTCATAATTCATACATCTTACTGTCATTAAATGGGCGTACCTTCCTCTCCAAGAACCATTTTTTACCTAGAAACCAGCCTGTTATACCTTAGAAACGACAGTGGCAGGTGTTTTTAATGAATGATGTGTCTATCAACAGTAGAAGGTATGAAACCAATGCGTATCAAGCCAATGCGTATCAAACTATTGCGTATCAAAGTAGCCAGCCTTATCGCGGCAACCTTTGCTATAACATCCGTATCTTCATTCGCCGCGACCAGCCTGACAGGCGCCGGAGCGACATTTCCGGCACCGATATACACAAAATGGGCGGATTCCTATCAAAAAGAGACCGGCAACAAGATCAACTATCAGGGAATTGGCTCTTCTGGTGGGGTAAAACAGATCATTGCCAACACGGTCGATTTTGGCGCCTCAGATGCGCCGCTTACCGATGAAAAACTGGCATCTGAAGGTTTATTTCAGTTCCCGACGGTGATTGGCGGCATTGTGCTGGCCGTCAACCTGCCGGGCATCAAATCCGGTCAATTGGTGTTGGATGGTAAAACGCTGGGTGATATCTATCTGGGCACTATCAAAAAGTGGAATGATCCTGCCATTGCGAAATTAAACCCGTCACTCAAACTCCCTGACCAAAATATTGCTGTGGTTCGCCGCGCAGATGGCTCCGGCACTTCATTTGTCTTCACGCGTTATCTGTCCAAAGTGAACAGTGACTGGAACACACAAGTCGGTGCCGGCTCCACCGTAAAATGGCCGACAGGGTTAGGAGGCAAAGGTAATGATGGTATTGCTGCATTCGTTCAGCGTCTGCCCGGCTCTATTGGCTATGTTGAATATGCCTACGCCAAACAGAATAACCTCGCGTATACCCAATTACTGACGGCGAGTGGAGAGACTATCGCTCCCAGCGAAACCAGTTTCAGTGCTGCCGCACAAGGGGCAGACTGGCATAAAAGTTTCGCACAGGATCTGACAAACCAGCCGGGTGCCGATGCGTGGCCGATTACCTCCACCACGTTCATTCTGCTCCACAAGCAACAGAAAAATGCCGCTCATGGTGCCGAAATCCTCAAGTTTTTTGACTGGGCCTATAAAAAAGGCGGCCAACAAGCTCAATCACTGGATTATGCGGTACTGCCAAAAACCGTTATCGAACAGGTACAGGCAGCGTGGAAAAGTGATATTAAAGACAGCAATGGCAAGGCGTTATATTAACCATACCCTGCGGATTTCGGATTATTGATAGGGAATTGACCGTATGGCTGAACACCAAGCAGCGAAGAAAACAGCACAGAAAACACCGGGCAAACGGGGAGACACTATTTTCAGCGTACTGGTCAGGCTGGCAGCATTGATGACGCTATTCCTGCTGAGCGGCATTATTATCTCGCTGTTCATTGCTTCATGGCCGAGTATGCAGAAGTTTGGGTTTGCTTTTCTCTGGCATAAAGACTGGGATGCGCCAGCCGAGATTTTCGGTGCGTTAGTGCCGATTTACGGCACATTGGTCACCTCATTAATTGCGCTGATCATTGCTGTTCCGGTCAGTTTTGGCATCGCCCTGTTTTTGACTGAACTGGCACCCAACTGGCTGAAACGCCCGTTGGGTGTGGCAATTGAGTTATTGGCCGCCATTCCCAGCATCGTTTACGGCATGTGGGGGCTGTTTGTTTTCGCGCCGCTTTTTGCCTCCTGGTTCCAGCAACCGGTGGCTGATGTGTTATCGGGCATTCCCATTGTGGGTGAACTGTTTTCCGGCCCGGCTTTCGGCATCGGTATTCTGGCGGCAGGGGTTATTCTGGCCATTATGATTATCCCTTATATCGCCTCAGTGATGCGCGATGTCTTTGAACAAACGCCCGTCATGATGAAAGAGTCAGCTTACGGAATTGGTTGTACCACTTGGGAAGTGATCTGGCATATCGTGCTGCCTTATACCAAAAATGGGGTTATCGGCGGCATTATGCTGGGGCTGGGGCGCGCATTAGGGGAAACGATGGCCGTCACTTTTATTATCGGAAACACCTATCAATTGGACAGTTTCTCTCTCTATATGCCCGGAAACAGCATCACTTCTGCACTGGCAAACGAATTTGCTGAGGCGGAGTCAGGGCTGCATACCTCGGCTCTGATGGAGCTGGGACTGATTTTATTTGTCATCACCTTTATCGTACTTGCGTTGTCAAAATTGATGATAATGCGTCTGTCCAGACATGAGGGGCGCTGAAATGGTCATGATCGATAAATACCCGCCGCAGGAAATTAAGGGTTCCGAGATGAAAAGCCGGAGCCGGATGCAGGCCAGACGACGCCAGAAAAACCGCCTCACCCTGCTTTTATCTATGGCAACGATGGCATTCGGCCTGTTCTGGCTGATTTGGATCTTAATCTCTACCGTCACCAAGGGAATTGATGGCATGTCGCTGGCGTTATTCACAGAAATGACGCCACCGCCGGATACGAAAGGCGGCGGGCTGGCCAATGCGATAGTCGGCAGCGGGCTGCTGATTTTCTGGGCAACTGCCATCGGCACACCGTTGGGAATTATGGCGGGCATCTATCTGGCGGAATATGGCCGCCGCTCTTTACTGGCGGAGGTGATTCGTTTCATCAATGACATCCTGCTTTCTGCGCCTTCCATTGTAGTCGGGCTGTTTGTCTACACGATCGTTGTGACCAGAATGGAGCATTTCTCTGGTTGGGCGGGAGTAATTGCACTGGCTTTGCTACAAATCCCGATTGTCATTCGCACAACGGAAAATATGATTAAGCTGGTGCCGGATAGCTTGCGTGAAGCCGCTTATGCGTTGGGAACGCCAAAATGGAAAATGATCACCGCGATTACGCTGAAAGCCTCAACGTCAGGCATTATCACTGGCGTTTTGCTGGCTATCGCCCGTATTGCCGGGGAAACTGCGCCCCTGCTGTTCACTTCGCTTTCCAACCAATTCTGGAGCACTGATCTCAGCCATCCTATAGCCAACCTGCCTGTCACCATTTTTAAATTTGCCATGAGTCCATTTGCGGATTGGCAACAACTGGCATGGGCCGGTGTTCTGCTGATCACTCTGTGTGTACTGTTGATTAATATTCTGGCACGCCTGTTGTTTGCGAATAACTCATTTTCAGGTAAATCATTTTCAGGTAAATCGTTTACCAGAAAGAAAGACTGATAAAAACGCTCCGATAAAACTTGAGAGAAACTGCTGATGAACAAGGCTGATGATATTGCGGGGAGTAAAATCCAAGTACGTGATCTGAATTTCTATTACGGTAAATTTCACGCACTGAAAAATATCACATTGGATATTGCACAGAATAAAGTCACTGCCTTTATTGGCCCATCAGGATGTGGGAAATCAACATTATTGCGTACCTTTAACAAAATGTATGCGCTGTATGGAGAACAGCGGGCGGAAGGCCAAATTCTGCTGGATGGCACCAATATCCTGACGGATAAACAGGACATCGCACTGCTGCGGGCAAAAGTCGGTATGGTTTTCCAGAAACCAACGCCGTTTCCGATGTCGATTTACGACAATATCGCTTTTGGTGTGCGTTTGTTTGAAAAACTGCCCAGAGTTGAGATGGACGAACGTGTCCAGTGGGCGCTGACAAAAGCCGCATTGTGGGACGAAACCAAAGATAAGCTGCACCAGAGTGGCTACAGCCTTTCCGGTGGTCAGCAGCAGCGCCTGTGCATTGCCCGTGGGATTGCGATCCGCCCGGAAGTGCTGTTGCTGGATGAGCCATGTTCTGCCCTTGACCCGATATCTACCGGGCGTATAGAAGAACTGATCAGTGAACTGAAATCGGAATATACCGTGGTGATCGTGACTCACAATATGCAGCAGGCAGCGCGTTGTTCGGACCACACGGCATTTATGTACCTCGGTGAGTTAATTGAATTCAGTGACACTGACATGTTATTTACCACACCGAAAATGAAGCAGACCGAAGATTATATTACCGGTCGTTACGGTTGATACGGGAGCATATAAAGATGGACAGTCTGAACCTCAACAAGCACATTTCCGGTCAGTTCAACGCTGAATTGGAGCATATCCGCACAGAACTCATGGCAATGGGCGGGCTGGTGGAAGAACAGCTCAGTAAGGCAATTATGGCAATGCATAATCAGGATAAGGCATTGGCGCAACAAGTGATTGAGGATGACCAGAAAGTCAACATGATGGAAGTCGCCATCGATGAAGCCTGCGTCCGAATCATCGCCCTGCGCCAGCCTGCTGCCAGTGACCTGCGCCTGATTATGGTTATCTCAAGAACCATTACCGAGCTGGAACGCATTGGTGATGTCGCGAATAAAATCTGCCAGACCGCGCTGGAGAAATTTTCCCAGCAACAGCAGCCTCTGCTGGTCAATCTGGAATCGCTGGGCTGGCATACCATCCGCATGTTGCATGATGTGCTGGATGCCTTTGCCCGCATGGATTTGTCAGAAGCGATTCGTATTTATCGTGAAGACAAAAAAGTCGATCAGAAATATGAAGGCATTGTGCGCCAGTTAATGACGTATATGATGGAAGACCCACGAACCATCCCCAGCATCATGACAGCACTGCTCTGTGCCCGTTCGATTGAACGCATCGGTGATCGCTGCCAAAACATTTGTGAATCGATCTTCTATTACGTCAAAGGGCAAGATTTTCGCCATATTGGCGGCGATAAACTGGAAGAGTTATTGACCAAAGATGAGTGAGTTTGATGGTTGAAGCGATGAGATATCTGGCATGCGTTAACTTTCCGCTAGCAAAGATACGTGCTTCAGGCGGCTCAGCGCCAGCTCCAATTTAGGCAAATCAAATAGCTTAAGTTTGCGTTGAGCCCATTTATCTCCGGCTGGCCAATGGTGAATACCATCAAGTAAGGATCATCCCAGTTGAGACCGCCATTTCCCGCTTCTAGTGAAGGAATAGCAATGGAACGCACGCGATTTTTTTCGATAAAACAACGAAGATCAAATAAGCCGTCGATAATCCACTGCATTTGCGATTTATTCCGCCAATGTTACGACAGATTTATTCCCAAATAATATAAACATAGCATTTTATATTATTTCATGCGCTATAGCGAAATTGATAGCTTTTGTCAGACATAAATAATTGTTAACAGTTAATTATTAGCAAATAGAGGGTGTCTAATGAAAGTCCGCAATCAATCTCCGCGCAGCCTATCCCGACAAAAACCGAACGCGTTGGCTGCGTTACTGACCGGCCTGCTATTGGTTTCCGGTGTGGTGGTTTCTGGTGTAGCAAAGGCAGATAAACTTGATGATATCAAAAAAGCCGGTACGGTTCGTATTGCGGTCTTCGACAGTAACCCGCCTTTCGGCTTTATCGATCCCAAAACCAAAAAACTGGCAGGCTATGACGTCGATATTGCCAATGCCATTGCCAGCGATTTGGGCGTCAAACTGGAACTACGCCCGACTAACCCGGCCAACCGCATTCCGCTGCTCTCCTCCAAGAAAATTGACCTAATTGCCGCTAACTTCACGATCACCGATGAACGGGCAAAACAGGTGGCGTTCTCCATTCCTTATTTTGCCACCGGGCAAAAATTCATCGCCCGCAAGGGAGTTCTGGCTCAGCCGGATGATATCGCCAAACTGCGTATCGGAGCGGATAAAGGTACCGTTCAGGAAATTACCTTACGCGAACGTTATCCAACGGCGAAAGTGATCTCTTATGACGATACGCCGCTGGCATTTGCTGCGCTGAGAAACGGTAACGTTCAGGCCATCACGCAGGATGATGCCAAACTGGTGGGTTTGTTAGCCAATGTCCCTGAAGCACAAAAAGCAGATTTTGAAATATCACCTTTCAGCATTACCAAAGAATATCAGGCTGTGGCAGCCTCAAAAGGAGAAAACCGCTTGGTGGAATCCGTAAACCAGACGTTGCTGAAACTGGAAAAAGAGGGCAAAGCGAAAGAAATTTACAACCGCTGGTTTGGCCCGGAAACAAAATCAGCCCAGCCACGGGGCGATTTTACATTTGCGCCATTGGGCAGTCAGGCAAAACAATAAATACGAACGAAAAACGACATGATTAACCAGCCTCGCCACTGTGCGGGGCTGTGCTGTTTGTTGATAGGGTGAATAACATAATATGTTTGAACAATTTATTGGCGCGCATTTACTGGCACCTGAATATCTGCAATGGCTCTGGCAGGGGTTTCTGATTACGCTGTTGCTCTCTGCCTGTACCATTATCTCTTCCACCTTATTGGGCTTTATCGTTGCGGCTGCGCGGGACAACCAGAACAACGCCTTTATCCACAAGGCATTGCGTTGGCTGGTTATGGTGTACACCTCGGTATTCCGTAATACACCGCTGCTGGTGCAACTGTTTTTCTGGTATTTCGCCTCCGGTCAGATTTTGCCACAGGCCGCAATGATCTGGCTGAATACGCCTCATGAAGCCACCCTTGCCGGCTTAACACTGGAATGGCCCTCATTTGAATTTCTGGCGGGCTTTATTGGCCTGACGCTTTATTCCGCACCATTTATAGCAGAAGAATTGAGGGCCGGAATGCGCGGCGTCGGGCAAGGGCAAAAATATGCCGCCCATGCGCTGGGCTTAACGAGTTGGCAGGCGATGCGCCATATCGTCTTACCACAGGCATTGAAAATTGCCCTGCCACCGCTTTTGGGGCAGTACATGACTATCGTCAAAAACTCATCACTGACGATGGCGATTGGTGTCGCTGAACTTTCCTACGCTTCCCGTCAGGTAGAAACGCAATCCTTACAGACATTTGAAGCATTCGGCGTTGCCACCGTGCTTTACATTGCCATTATTGCGGTGATGGAAGGCTGGGGACAATGGAGTCAACAGAGAATACTGGCGAGAGGGTATTAATATGGATTTTACGGTTATCGCAGAAAACTGGCGCTATTTGCTGTTGGGAACCTTCCCTGACGGGCCGTTGGAAGGCGCGGCATTGACGCTATTGATAAGCGTTGTAGCCGGTGCTATTTCCATTGTTTTAGGCACAGTGGCTGGTGTGGCATTGGCAATGCTGCGGGGTTTTTGGGTCAATTTGCTGGCGGCAGTGTTGGGATTTTTCCGCGCCATTCCGGTCATTATGTTAATTTTCTGGACTTATTTTCTGTTACCCGTCGTTTTGGGCATGGACATTCCCGAAATCACCACCGTCGTCTGTGCCTTAGCACTGATCACCTCGGCTTATCTGGCTCACGGCGTCAAAGCGGGCATTCTGGCGATGGATGAAGGCCAGTGGCGAGCCGGCCTGTCGCTGGGTTTCAATCGCTGGGAAGTTTTGTGGCACATCATTCTGCCACAGGCATTGCGCATGATGGTGCCTTCCTTCATCAACCAATGGATAGCCTTAATCAAAGATACTTCACTGGCATATATTGTCGGCGTGGCAGAACTGTCATTTTTGGCGACACAGGTCAATAACCGCAGCATGGTTTATCCAATGGAAGTTTTTTTATTTGTCGCACTGGTTTATTTCGTGATGTGTTTATCACTGGAATTAACAGCTAACACTATCGCCCGCCGTTTTTCGGTCAGGCGTGAGAAAGAATTAAAAATAACACCTGAGGTTAATATTTAATATAAATTAAGCACCTTATCAATTTAATTAAATCACCACTACTTGGGTGGAAATTAATATTTCCGCCCAAACATATCACAGATATTCCTTTTAAGTTTACATATGGTAAGGTAAAGCCATATATTCTTTTTTTATCCATTATGAAATGGTAAATAACATTTTCACTAAACACCATCACACCATTAATATCGGGGAGGAATTCCAATGATCACTCATCATGCACCGATTAACGGAATTTCTGCCTATCGTGATAAATACGTATTAACTGCCGGTTACGATAACCAAGTCATCCTATGGGATGCGAAAACGCAGCGCCCAATCGCCTGTGCGATGCACGATCATTTAGCAAATCAGGGCATCTTTTCTCCCGATGGCAATTATGCCGTTACCTCTTCATCAGATTACAGCGCCCGGCTCTGGACAGTACCCTATCCTGCTGGAAAGCATATGTCTACTTTGACGATCCTGATGGTTTGGTCATCGAAGTCTATTCACCAGAAATCGAAATGCTTGAGAGTAATCCACATCTCATCTCTCAACATTTCTCTCTGAACTGATAACTCTTTTTTAATCGACAAACAGACGAGGTAGTCCATGAGTTCTAATACTACGCCTACTTGGGGAGAGCTACTTTCCGGACGTAATGGCTTGCTTTCAATTGCGCTTGCAGGGGGAGTCGCATTACATGCGATCAATATCTATATCGCAACGACAATACTGCCATCCGTTGTACGCGACATTGGCGGGCTTGAATACTACGCATGGAATACCACGCTGTTTATGGTTGCGTCGATTATCGGTGCACCATTATCTAAAAATGTTCTTAGTCGTTTCGGGCCTCGGGCGGCTTACCTTATCGCACTTATCGTGTTTTGTGCTGGAACACTCATTTGCGCAAGTGCCAAAGACATGATGTGGATGCTTATCGGGCGATTTATACAGGGCTTCGGCGGCGGTATTTTGTTTGCACTCAGTTACGCACTTATTCGTATTGTTTTTGCTGAACGGTTGTGGCCCCGCGCTATGGCGATGGTTTCCGGTATGTGGGGCATTGCAACCCTCTGCGGGCCTGCTATCGGTGGTGTCTTCGCGCATGCCGATACATGGCGTCTGGCATTCATCTCACTGTTACCAATCGCCGCTATACTGGCAATCATTGTGCTTGTGCAATTATCTGCCTATAAAAAATCCGACACACCAGCGGAGCGCGCCGCAATAGGCAAAATCCTGCTACTGGGCGTTTCGGTACTGATTATATCACTCGCCAGTTTGTCTAAAGCGATGCTACCAAATATCGGGGGGGTTATCGTTGGTCTTGCCATTGTCGCTTTGATTGCTCGCTTTGATCGTAATTCAAAAATTAAATTACTGCCGTCCGGGGCTTACGATATCAAAGCGCCTCTTGGTGCCATCTATGCCAGCATGAGCTTGCTGGTCATCGGTATGACAACCGAAATATTTGTCCCCTATTTCCTGCAAACAATCCACGGCTACCAGCCATTAATTGCTGGCTATGCGACTGCGTTGATGGCAGCAGGCTGGACGGTTGGTTCACTGTTTAGCTCTGGACGCAGCCCGCAAACGGTACAAAGATTAGTACGCAGTGGTCCTATATTGGTGGTACTTGCCCTTATCGCTCTCGCGATCATCATGCCATCGCAATCCCTGTTCGACCCGAATTCTGGCCTGATATTGATGTGCGTAGCCCTTGCTGCTGTTGGCGCAGGCATTGGTGCAACCTGGCCACACCTGCTTACCCAAGTATTTACCAGCGCACCAAAGGGTCAGGAAGATCTTGCATCAACTTCAATTACCACTGTGCAACTGTTTGCGACTGCTATTGGTTCAGCACTTGCCGGAATCGTTGCAAACCTAGCCGGGTTTACCGATCCGGGCGGATTGGCTGGCACTCAGAGTGCGGCGGTATGGTTATTTGCGGTCTTTGCGCTCGCGCCGGTACTCGCCACGTTACTCGTGCGCCGTGTCCGGGTTGCCTGAGTACACTAACAACGGCTAGGGAATGTTAATGGCGATATTTCGGTTACCGGCGGCTTATCACGACCCTGATTCCCATAAATCGCAACGCTATGAAGGATGGGTAGAGTTACCAATCTCAGCCCCACGACCGCGCCGTGATCTCGCTATTTTTGCCCGTGCCTTGCTAACAATCGAAACTCAAGATTACCGCTGGAACTATGACGGTGTTCAACATATCATGCCGCGACTAGGGTATAACACTGAACAGCAGAGTAGCTTGCCGATAGAAACGATCGTGAGTGAGC
>JAIRVT010000099.1 GCA_031253755.1 Enterobacteriaceae bacterium | reverse complement strand
CGCCGGGTATCCGGGTTATTTTATACGCCTCAAGTTTACCCTCATTATCACTTATCAGGCCGGATGAAATATTATCAATATAAGCAGAAACATTATCAGAATAGCTATGTTGTAACATCCCAAGATATTTTTGGACTTCAGAAAGCTCAAGGCCATAATGCCTCGCTATCCATGACTGTGACGCAAAATTCTCAGGCTTGATATTTTCACCGAAGTTTTTCGCAAATAAAGCCTCCGCGTTTTCTTCCGTGATCTCTTCAATCAAGATGTGATAAAGTTCCGGCGAAATATTTGCCAGAATAGCCAGCAATGACGCCCCTTCAGCTTGCGCCATCACCTCCGGATTACGGGACAGTGCTGATAACGTACTGTCATGCGCCATAATCACCTGACGGATAGTCTCATAAGGTTGATGATAAGGCGCATCAATGGCCTGCCGGTAAGTTGACAGGTTTTCCATTAAGGCTTCCGCATCATTACCTGTTTTGCGGGTAATATGTTCCAGCAACAACTCATTGGACAATGTCAGCGTGGAGATTTCCGCATCCATATTGTGTTGACTCAGCGCCAAGTCAGACAGATCCGGGCGACGTTTATCGAGATAATAGGCCGAGCTTTCGTGATGCAAGTTCTTTGCTTCTCGATACAGTTCGGTGAGATAGCCTGCCGGTGAAAACATGGAGGCGACAGAGCCCGGATTGACAAAGGAAGAAGAGCGGGAACCGAACATATCATCATAGCTGCGAGAAAGGCTATCTTGTTCAATGCCCAGACGAATAGCGCGGGGTAATTGTGGGTTAACACGGGTGAAAATACGGGCTTCCAACAAACGATTGCGTTTTTTTTGTTCCACTGCTTCTTGGTAGAGGTAATGCGCTTCTCCCCAGCTAAGTTGTCCCTCAAACATTTTTCTTAATTCGCTGAATGAGAAAGGCTGAATTTCTGTGAGAGTCATGGGTTGATTGGTGCGAGTCTGATTGATTCTGTTTAATAACGAATCTGTGTTGTACATAATAACCTCAATTATTTTATCCCCGTCGTCTTTCAAGCTGCCTCTTTGTTGGCTGTGCTCGCTCACCCCAGCCGCATGGTTATCTATGCTCAGGGGATTATGAGAGGCTCCGGCCTCTCACCGAAGGCCAGCCACTTGCAGCAAGCGATGCGGCTCGAAATTCATAGGGTATATATATTATAAATGTTAGTGTTTTGTTATTTATTATTAAATTTCAGTTCTCTTTATTTACTTTATTTTATATTGGTCATATTAATGAACGTATTATTAAAAACGTGATAACCCGATACCTATTTTGGTTGGTTTTTGATCCATTATTTTCTAATTTGGTTAAATAAATAACAGCACGACAAATAATTATTTGAAGATCAATACTCAAATATACGTGTTTTTAAAGCGATTTTAATCATCATAATAGCAACCTATCAAATCCAGATAACACTATTATTAAGCCGAATGTTTAATATTTTATATAATAAAAATCAGTAAGGTATAATAAAAAATATTTCAAGTCATTTTATGTTAATGCACTTAATAATATATTCCCCATCAAATTAAAACTGTTATTAATATTCTATCAAAATATAATTGATCAGTTAATAAACAATAAGTTAATGGGTTATATTTGTATTATTAATGAGTTGTTATAGATTAAATATTTTATTTCCCAGAAAATTAGCAAATAGAGCTAATATTGGCATAGATAATAAATAACTTTTTAAAATGATAGGAGTATTCCTTATCCCGCGCGGTGCGCGGGATAAGGAAAGATCACTTTAGATACGCTCACTATTATGAAAAAGCATATATTCTCAGTATGAATAGCCAAAAATGGCCAGAATCAAAATTGAGTGAAAGATTTTCGCGGTATTTAATTTACCTTCTTACAAAAAATAAAAAATAACCTTTCGGGTAACATTCATCTAAAAATAAACGGTGTTCTGCTAAAAACTGATCCACTTCTGCCAGTGATTTTATATAAGTAAGCACGATGACTACATTTTATTGCCCCTAACCTTACTGCCTTTTCACCCGTTCCCATATTTCATCCATCTCTTCCAGCGTAGCAGATTCCAGCGATGAGCCTTTTTCATGGATCAGCGTTTCAACGCCACGAAAGCGTTTTTCAAATTTGCGGCAGGCTTTTTGTAGGGCGATTTCCGGTTTATGCCCCAAATGGCGGGATAAATTCACGACCGCAAACAGTAAATCACCCAGTTCTTCTTCGACGCGTTCATCGTCCACAATCGTCTGTTCCACCTCGGTCATCACTTCGCCGATCTCTTCGTACACTTTGTCCAGCACCGGGCCGAGGGTATCCCAGTCGAATCCGACGGAAGCGCAGCGTTTCTGCATTTTATAGGCTTTCATCAATGCGGGCAGGCTGGCGGGAATGTCGTCCAGAACCGAATGTTGATCTTTTTCCGCTCTTTCGGCGGTTTTGCGTTGCTCCCAGCTCGCAATCGCTTCTTCGCCAGTTATATCGGACTGCGGATTGAAGATATGTGGATGCCTGCGCTCCAGTTTGTCGCATACCGCTTCGCAAATATCGTCGAAATCAAACAGTTGCTCTTCCTGCGCCATTTGTGCATAAAACACAATATGAAACAGCAGGTCGCCCAGCTCTTCTTTCAGGCCGTGGATATCATTGCGCTCAATGGCATCCATGACTTCATAAACTTCTTCCAGCGTATAAGGGGCGATGGTGGCGGAAGTTTGTACGCTATCCCACGGGCAACCGTGCTGAGGATGGCGCAGTTGCGCCATAATTGATTTCAGTCTTTCGATGTTTTTCATAGTGTTAATAAAAATAAACCTTATTTTTATCTCCCCGCTGCGCGGGGAGGTATAAGACGTATCTTGAAAGGTGATGGGTATATGATCAATTTCCGTGCAAACGCCGCGCCTCAATCACATCCGGCAACTGATTCAATTTCGCCAGTACCCGCCCCAACACCTGCAAGTTGTAGATTTCAATATTCATGTCGATGGTTGCCAGTTGCTGTTTCACATCGCTGCGGCTGCTGACGCCCAGTACATTGACTTTTTCGTTAGCCAGAATAGTGGTGATATCGCGCAGTAATCCACTGCGATCATTCGCCAGCACCCGGACGGTCAGTGAATAGCCGCTGGAGTAACTTTCGCCCCAAACCGCATCCACCACGCGCTCTGGTGAACTGGCCTCCAGCTCTGTCAGTTGGTCACAATCTGCCCGATGGACGGAAATGCCGCGCCCACGGGTAATAAAGCCGACAATTTCATCACCCGGAATCGGCTGGCAGCAACGGGCGATATGGTGCATCAGGTTACCAACGCCTTCTACCACCACCCGGCCATTGTCTTTTGTGTTGTTGCGCGGCGCGTAGGTTTTGCTCTCAAGGCTTTTCAGCGCCTTGCGGTCCGCCTCTTCTGCCGTGGTTTTGTTGAATTTGCTTTGCAGGAAATTCGCCAATTGGTGAATGCGGATATCCCCCACGCCAATGCCTGCCAGCACTTCTTCCAGCGAATTCACGTTATAGCGGGCGATCAGCTCTTTCTCCGCTTCTTTCATCGTGACGCCCAAATGCGTCAGTTCACTGTCCAGCATCTGGCGACCGGCAATGATGTTTTTGTCCCGGTCCTGTTTGCGAAACCAGTTGTGGATTTTGGCCCGGCCACGGCTGGTGGTGACATAGCCCAGATTCGGGTTCAGCCAGTCACGGCTTGGGTTCGGCTGTTTCTGCGTGATAACTTCTATCTGATCGCCCATCTGGAGCTGGTAGCTGAACGGCACGATCCGCCCGCCAATTTTTGCCCCAATGCAGCGGTGCCCTACATCACTGTGAATATGATAGGCAAAATCCAGCGGCGTTGAACCGGCAGGCAAATCAATCACATCACCTTTTGGTGTGAAGACATAAACGCGATCATCAAACACCTGACTGCGGACTTCATCCAGCATTTCGCCGGTATCCGCCATCTCTTCCTGCCAAGCGATCAGTTTCCGCAGCCATGCAATCCGGCTTTCATAACTACCGGATTTACCGCCGCCCGCCGCCCCGCCTTCTTTATATTTCCAATGCGCCGCTACGCCCAGCTCCGAATCATCGTGCATCTGGCGGGTACGGATCTGGATTTCAAGGGTTTTACCGTTTGGCCCCAGCACCACGGTATGAATGGATTGGTAACCGTTTGGTTTCGGGTTGGCAACGTAATCGTCGAATTCGTCCGGCAAATGGCGATAGTGAGTATGCACTATGCCCAATGCGGCATAGCAATCCTGCAAACGCTCAACCACAATGCGCACCGCGCGTACATCAAACAGTTCATCAAAGGCGAGGGATTTTTTCTGCATCTTGCGCCAGATGCTGTAAATATGTTTAGGCCGCCCGTAAATTTCAGCAATGATCTCTTCTTTGAGCATGTAGCGGCGCAGTGTCGTGACAAATTTTTCGATGTATTGCTCACGATCGATTCTGCGCTCATGCAAGAGTTTGGCGATTTTTTTATATTCATCAGGATGCAGATAACGAAAGCAGAAATCTTCCAGCTCCCATTTCAGCTGACCAATTCCCAGCCGGTTAGCCAGCGGCGCATAGATATTGGAACACTCTTTGGCAACCAGAACCCGCTCATCTTCGCTGGCATCTTTCACTTCGCGCAAATACGCAATCCGCTCCGCCAGTTTAATGATGACGCAGCGGAAATCTTCCACCATCGCCAGCAACATCCGGCGGACATTATCCACCTGTGCCGAACAGGTGGCATCAGTATGAGTAGCATTGAGCTGGCGAATGGCGTCCATTTCCAGCACACCCTGCACCAGATCCGTGATGGGTTTACCAAAGGTTTCGGTCACGGTTTCGTTTTCGAGCAATTTGGCATCGAGAAGAGGAAAAAGCAGTGCCGCACGCATGCTGTCGTTATCCATACTCAGCGTGGACAGGATTTCCACCATCTCCACACCGCGCCACAATAGTAGCTCGGCATCGGGATGCGCCTGTACTTTTTCGTGGCAGTAATGCCATGTTTCGATTAATTTTTCGCTGAATTGAGGGTTCGCGATGTTTAAACTCGCGATCCATTTATCGACAGCAAATTCACCCGCTGGAGTGAGATGAGCACTTCTTACCGCAACCATAATTTCTCCCTACTCGATAGTCATTGGCTCACGACGAAATAGCGCCATGGACTCCAGATGACTGGTGTGTGGAAACATATCCAGCATCCGCACACTGACAAGATGATAACCGGCCTCTAGCAGAACTTTACTGTCCCGCGCCAAAGTTGTGGGATTACAAGACACGTAAACCACGTTTTCAGGAGCCAGTTTTACTATATGTGACATGACACCCGCTGCACCTGCACGCGCCGGATCTAATAATACTTTGTTGAATCCTTGTGCTGCCCACGGTTGGCGATGAATATCAGATTCCAGATTTTCGTGGAAAAAACTGACGTTATTAAACCCGTTGAGCCGGGCATTATATTGCCCACTTGCCACTAAGGCCGCAACTCCTTCTACACCAACCACTGCCTGCACTTTCGCGGCTATCGGCAGGGTAAAGTTGCCCATTCCACAGAAGAGATCCAACACGCTGTCTTCTGGCTGTAAATCCAGCCACGCCAACGCTTGAGCGACCATTTTCTGATTAACGTCATCATTTACCTGAATAAAATCCTGCGGGCTGAACACCAATTTCAGGCCATCGACCTGATACCACGGCTCAGCCTGAACCGTTTCACTCTCCAGCAATTCGAGGGATTTCTCATCACCCGCCAGATAAATCGCGACCTGATATTGCGCTGAAAAAATTTTCAGCGTCTCTCGATCACTCTCCTTTATGGGGTCAAGATGGCGTAAAACAACCAGCGGGCCGTTATCCGCCAGTACTAACTCAATATGCCCCAGCCGTTTTACCGCTTTCAGGTTATTCAGGCACTGAGATAACGGCTGCAATAATTTTTCCAGCTCAGGGCGCATCACCGGACACTGTTTCACATCCACCAGATCGTTGGTCTGACTTTGACGAAACCCCATCAGTAACTTGCGCTGTTTGGCCTGATATTGCAGCCCAAGCCTTGCGCGACGCCGATAGCCATATTCCGAACCATCGATAATCGGCTGAGCGCTGATACTGACGCCGGTTTCCCGTTGGATCAGATGTTCAAGCACACTGGCTTTGGTTTTCGCCTGCAATTCGCTCGCAACATGCTGCTGCTGACAACCGCCACAAACGTTGAAATGCGGGCACTTGGGCTGCACGCGAAGCGGGCTGTCGGACAGGCGTTTCACCACTTTAGCTTTGGCAAACTGGCGTTTTTCTTCTGTAAGCTGGATTTGCGCCTGCTCGCCGGGCAATAACCCCGGAATAAAGATGATTTTGCCCTGATGACGGGCAATGCCCTGCCCTTGTGCATCAAGGTTATCGGCGGTCACGGAAACCGTAACGGGAAAGGCACTTCGGTTTACGGAGCGGCGATTGGGGGAATAAAATTGCACCATGATTCTGACTGACTCTGAAAAATACGGCTGTTGAAAAATTCAGTGGTGATTTTCCCACGATTTTCCCGTAACACAATAGGCGTCGATGACCAAATGTAGCCTCCTCACCTGTGTATCGAAACGCTTATGAGCATACCACTTATCTTATAAAACAGAGTTTTTATTTCATATGAATTCAATTGATAGAAAAAACCTTTTTCATATTTAATGATAATTTATATTTAATGTAATATGAGTGAATAATAATCTCATCTGAAAGATCCCCCTAAAGCTTTACCGAATAATATATTCCAGAAAGAAATTCATTCTATAAAAAATCACTCACATAATAACAATTTTAAATATTTATTTAATAGACTAGATATTGAAAATATTCACACAAACTACATTTAAAATTAAAATAATATAAAAACATGCGAGTAAAATTTAATTTTCAATAATAAGCAATTTAAATTCAAAAATAACAGAATTAATCGCTTAATTTATAAAATAAAGCCAATATAGTGAGAATTTAATAGCAATAATTTCAGTGATTTTCTTGTTATCAGTCAAATGCAGAACTGACGACGACATCCAGAAACAACATCAGAGACGATCTTTGTCAACACAGGAAATAGAAGAAATCCTCACATGATTTTTAAGGGTTTGTTGCAAAAAATAGCGCCATGATGAAAACTTAGTCTATTCATCCATTTTTTGTGACATTAAATCATGCCTAATGACTTTGGATGGAAATATTTGTCCCAACGATCATCCTCTGGTATTTGCGTTGGTATGGTTCAACATCCATGAACTGTGCCAACGTCAATGATATGCTGGCTGAATGTAAAATTTCCGTTCACAGTTCCACCATTTACCGCTGGTTTATTAAATATGCACCCGTGTTGCGTATTGCGCTTTAATAAATTCGGACACTTTGATAAAGACTAAAAGCGGATGCTTATCTATAATTTTTTATCTCAGTGAAAGAAATAAACCATTTTTCATCAAATAATTTCTTTTCAAAGTAAGAAATATCATTTTCATATAAATCAATTAATGAGGATGTATCAATGAAAAAGCCATTAGTCGTAATAACTGGAGCGAGTTCAGGAATCGGTCAAGCTACAGCAAAATTGCTTTCTTCATACGGTTATCCATTACTTTTAATCGCTCGACGATTAGAACGAATGGAAAGCCTAAATTTGCCAAATACATTATGTTTGGCAGTTGACGTTACGGATAAAAAATCATTTTCCAAAGCCATAGAACAAGCAGAACAAAAGTTTGGCCCTGTTGATGCTCTCATTAACAATGCTGGAGTCATGCTGTTAGGAAGCATGGAATTACAAGATTCTAACGAATGGGAACAAATGTTAAATGTTAATGTGAAAGGAATGATGAATGGTATTAGCGCTGTCACTAAAGGAATGATAAACAGAAAAAACGGAACAATAATAAATATCAGCTCAATAGCCGGACGCAAAACGTTTCCTAATCATACCGTTTATGTCGGTACAAAATTTGCTGTACATGGAATGAGCGAGAATTTAAGAGAAGAACTTTCAAAGCACAATATAAGAGTCACAATCATTGCGCCTGGTGCAGTCGAAACTGAGCTATTAAGCCACACATCCGATAAAAAAATAAAAGAAGAATATCAAGACTGGAAAAAAAATATGGGTGGTGAGGTTCTAACCGCAGAAGATGTCGCCAAGGCTATAAATTATGCTTACAGCCAACCTCAAAATATCTGTATCAGAGAAATTGTTCTTGCATCCACTAAGCAAGAAGCTTAACACCAAATTAAATGGACTCTGTTGTAAAGTTTGATTTGAGCTTGTACCCCATAGCAGCCAGCTCTTTCTCTGAAACCCGGATAATCATTATCAATATCCGGGTTTTTGTATGCCGTTTTTTGTACAACTAATCCCCTCACTCCACCACCATAAACTTACGATACTCTTCATAGGCATAATGGTCGGTCATTCCGCTGATATAATCCTGAATCAAACGGGCGCGGTAATAAAATTCGAGCGCGTCTTTTTCGCTTTCATCCGTGGCAACAATACCCTCAACCGCTTCGTTATAAGCCAGCCGGTGTTTAGTGGAAAGTTTGTGCAGCAGGCGAGTTTCGATAAAGTATTTTTTGTGGAAGTTATGCTGCTGTAATTCGAGAAAATCCTGCCGGGATAATGCTAACAAAGGGCTGTAAACGTCCAATAAACCGGTGATAATCCGGTAGCCCTGCAATTCCAGCTCTTCGACTTCCGGGTGAGTAAACACGCGTTTGCGCGTAACGCTTTTTAAGGTGCTCAATAAACGGTATTCTTCGCCGTTGGCTTCCAGCAATGCCTGATTGAACGAACCTGCGTAAATTTCAGGCAGGTTTTCGATAAAACGTTGTGCCGTGTAGGGAACCAACCGGCCGGTAATATAGACGCGCAGGTACATAAAAAACTGTTCGTGGCTGTTGCGGCGCGCTTCATTTTGCGTGGTGTGAGTGGTTTTTTTATACGCCTGCTTGACCGTGAGTTCAAACAGATCGCCTTTGCGGTGACCGCCGTTTTCTTCCCACTCCTGACTCAGCAACGTAAGCAGCTGCTCAACATTAAAAATGCCTTTCTCCACCGCATCATCCAGATCCGCAATGCAGTACGAAATATCATCGGCGGCTTCCATAATATACGTCAGCGGAAAACGGCAGAAATCGTCCATTTGCAGCTCTTTTTTCAGTTCACGGATAAAACTGTCTTCTGACCAGTAATAGCCTTTTTTCTTCATCAGATAACTGAATGCTGGCGGCGATTCTTCAAGACGATAAGCCGGGCAGGTGTATTTCAGAATGCAGCCGATTTGGGCGTAAGTCAGGTTCAGTTTCAGCAAACTATGCGCCAGCCGGATGGCCTGCGCGTTGCCTTCAAACTGGCAGAGATCTTTGCGTAGCTGACGGCGGAACAGGTCTTTTTTCTCCTCGCCTGTTAAACGCAATGCAGCGACCTGACAGTTATCTTCCCGATCAGCATAATCAGCAGGAGAGCCGGCTAAATAATCAGGATCTAACCGACGGGAAAACCAGCCCCTGATTGCCGCCTCACCAAAATGCCCGAACGGCGGGTTGCCGATATCGTGCATCAGACAGGCCATTTCAATCAGGCTTTCAAATGCAGACAGGCGATCACTCAGACCGTACTGTTCCAGTAAATTCTGCTTTGTCAGTTCCGCAATAATCGTTTTGGAGATGTAACGCCCCGTCTGCTGGACTTCCAGCGAGTGAGTCAGGCGGCTGCGCACGGCGGCATTGCGCTCCAACGGGAAGACCTGCGTTTTTTGCTGCAAGCGCCGGATGGCGGCGGAATTGATGATCCGCCCGCGATCACTTTCAAACTGGCGATTGATAAAATCGTCATCAGCATCTTGTGTGGTCGAATAACGGTACTTACGCTGAAAATTCAATTTTTGCTTGAAATCAATTTTAGGCATCAATTCCTCCATACGATTATTTACGAGTGTCGGGCTAATAAAACCGCTATTCAATGTTACACTTGCGTGCAAATCGAGCCTATTCCATAGGCGCAATCAATATTAATAATAATCCACTAATATTCCCTATGGATTTCGAGTTGCATCGCTTGCTGCAAGTGAGTGACAAATACGACGGGAACAACAAAAGAGTATGGCACAATGAAAATAGCTGTAATAGGAGCAATGGAACAAGAAGTGACTTTGTTACGCGACCAGATTGAAGGGCTGCAAACATTGTCGCGCGGTGGCTGTGAAATCTATACCGGTAAGCTGAATGGTGTGGAGATTGCGTTGCTGAAATCAGGTATCGGCAAAGTCGCTGCTGCGCTGGGTACGACGCTGCTCATTGAACACTGTCAACCGGATATCGTGATTAACACCGGTTCAGCCGGTGGCCTTGATCCGAAGCTGAAAGTCGGTGATATCGTGGTGTCTGACGAAGTGCGTTACCATGATGCGGATCTGACCGCCTTTGGTTATGAGCCAGGCCAGATGGCACAATGTCCGGCGGCATTTATTGCTGATGAGAAGCTCATTATGTTAGCCGAGAAATGTATCCAGTCCCTTGAATTGAACGCTGTGCGTGGCTTGGTGTGCAGTGGCGACGCGTTTATCAATGGCGCAGAGCCACTGGCGCGCATCCGGGCGACCTTTCCGCAAGTGGCTGCGGTTGAAATGGAAGCCGCTGCGATTGGTCACGTTTGTCACCAATATAACGTGCCTTTTGTCGTGGTTCGGGCGATTTCTGATGTGGCTGATCAAGAATCTCATATCAGTTTTGATGAGTTTCTGGTTATTGCGGCAAAAGAATCAACACGCATGGTTAATGCGATGCTGGCTGAATTTCGTCAACAGTAAGATGATAAATCCCGCTAATAAATTGTATAAAAAATTTGCAATTTAATCCTCTGGTATTAAGGTAAGTATCAATTGGCTACTGATACTCAGTAGCCATCAACGCTAAGAGGGTGAACATATGACAGCTTTGACAATGAGCACACATAAGTCCCTGAAAGAATCCGGGATGGATGAAACGCAAGCAGAAAAGCTTATCGAAATTATTACGGAGTTACAAAATGTAAGCGTAGCAACAAAAGAAGATATAAAACAAACTGAAGTTAAGTTAAAAGCTGACTTAAGTACTATTAAAACCGATATTGATTGGTTGAAAAAATTAATTATGACTATCGGTGTTGCCGTTGTCATCGCAGCGATTAAATATATTTTTGTCGGTTAGGATTGCATCAGTTGAGGGCAAATTTCCATTGTCCGCTATGTTCTACATTTAAATATATGTTCTGCATTTAAATATATGTTCTGCATTTAAATAAAAGCCCCATCTTTTTTCAAGGAATAAGGCTATCGATTTGCTCTTGAATCGCGCGCTGATAGTTTTGCAAAAGCCGGCATTGCAGCGAGCGGAATTTAGTGGAAATAACGATAGGAATCGCCGAAAAAATGCGCACGGCAGGATAACGCAATCTCAAAGCGCGTGCCAAATTTAATAAAATCGTTAAGGAGCGGGTTTTAAACAGCATAATGCACCTCGATATAAATAGTATCGAAATAAAGATAATCTCGGCGCCCAATCAAAGGGCGGGTATAGCTGATTATCTCTACAGATACTACCTGGTGCGGATATAATCAGACTCTGGTTGTTATGTACGAAAGAGGGTCATCGTTAGGCATAGGTATTCTCTTAAGTTCTGATATCAATAGCGGGCTTATGCTATCAGGGCAATATTAAACAAAACATAAACAAGATAATGAGCAAATTCTTATTTTGATCCTATGAGGACAATTTTTCATTGCCCTCATGTTCTGGATTTCGACGAATAAATAAGATAATCAGACGCTGAAAGAAGAACCGCAACCGCAAGTGGTTTTTGCATTTGGGTTGGTGACGATAAAGCGGGAACCTTCCAACCCTTCGGTGTAATCGACGCTACCACCCACCAGATATTGCAGGCTCATCGGGTCAATCACCATCTCAACACCTTGCTTCTGAATGGTCAGATCACCTTCATTAATTTGGTCATCGAAAGTGAAACCATACTGAAAACCGCTACAACCCCCACCGGTAATATAGACCCGCAGGCGCAGGTTCGGGTTCTCTTCATCAGCAACCAATACTTTCACTTTGTTGGCTGCGGCATCAGTAAATTGCAAAGGCAGTACAGCATCATCACTCATATTTTTTACTCCAGCGCTGTTTTCCGGTAATCATTGCTCGGAATTTATTATACACCTCGTTAGAGGTATAAACCTTCAGATTCAGTTGGCGCTGATTATCCAATACCTGACTGATTCGTTCAAGTTTTGATACTCGAAAGATAACAGATGTATCGGGTTTGGTTATAGAGTTTGGCTTACCTATTAGGCTGATTTAAAATAACAACTTCATCCCTTTCAGGAGCTTTGATTAATGAGCCAGTCCGAAACCCTTTATTCTGAAGCAAAACAAGTTATTCCCGGCGGTGTTAACTCGCCGGTACGTGCTTTTAACGGCGTTGGCGGTGTTCCCGTCTTTATTCAGCGTGCCAATGGCGCTTACCTCTATGATGTGGATGGTAACGCTTATGTCGATTATGTCGGCTCATGGGGACCTATGGTACTGGGGCACAATCATCCCGCTATCCGCAATGCGGTGATTGAGGCGGCTGAGCGTGGCCTGAGTTTTGGTGCTCCAACGGCGGCTGAAGTCGAAATGGCAAAACTGGTGACAGAGCTGGTGCCTTCGATGGATATGGTTCGCATGGTGAATTCAGGTACCGAAGCGACCATGAGTGCTATTCGTCTGGCTCGCGGCTACACGCAGCGCGATAAAATCATCAAGTTCGAAGGTTGTTACCACGGCCATGCGGATTGCCTGCTGGTCAAAGCGGGTTCCGGCGCCCTGACTATTGGGCAACCGAATTCGCCGGGCGTTCCGGCTGACTTTGCGAAACACACGCTGACCTGCATCTATAACGATCTGAATTCCGTGCGCGAGGCGTTCGAGAAATTCCCGGCAGAGATCGCCTGTATTATCGTCGAGCCTGTCGCGGGTAACATGAACTGCATTCCGCCACAGCCGGAGTTTTTGCCGGGTCTTCGCAAGCTGTGTGACGAATTCGGTGCGCTGCTGATTATTGACGAAGTGATGACCGGTTTCCGTGTAGCTCTGGGTGGTGCGCAGGAATATTACGATGTTGAGCCTGATTTGACGTCGCTTGGCAAAATCATCGGCGGTGGAATGCCTGTGGGTGCGTTTGGTGGCCGTCAGGAAATCATGGAAAAACTGGCACCCACCGGCCCGGTTTATCAGGCCGGAACCCTTTCCGGTAACCCCATCGCAATGGCGGCGGGTCTGGCTTGCCTGAAAGAAGTTGCTCAGATTGGTGTCCATCAGCGTTTGAGCGAACTGACTGATATGCTGGCAACTGGTTTGAAAAATGCGGCATCGAAAGCCGGCATTCCGCTGGTAGTTAATCACGTTGGCGGTATGTTCGGTATTTTCTTTACCGACGCCGAAAGCGTGACTTGCTATCAGGATGTGATGCAATGCGATGTTGAACGCTTCAAGAAATTCTTCCATCTTATGCTGGATGAAGGCGTTTACTTGGCTCCATCTGCATTTGAAGCGGGATTTATGTCCATTGCCCATTCAGACGAAGACATTCAACGCACCGTCGATGCAGCAGCGCGTTGTTTTGCTAAATTGAAATAAATTTTTTCTGTTTATGGCACCACAAGTTAGTGGTGCCTCAGAATATGTTAATCGGTTAATACTTGTCCAAACTTAAGCAGATTACCACTGGGATCAAATAAGTGCATTTCCAATCCTCCCCAACTTGTTTCTTTTATATCTGATATTTCAACTTTGCCATTAAGTTCATCAAATACTTCCTGAATATTATCTACATAGATATAACATGAAGTGTTCTCAGCTATGTGCTTATCAGAACAAGGCCAAAAATGTAATTCTGCATTACCTCTCGAAACTATCCCATATTGAGCACCGAACTGAGAATCACATACAAAACCTAATTTTTCAGTATAGAAACGTATCATCTCATTCATATTTAATGCCGCTAAAACAGGTACAGATTCCCAAGAACTCATGTCATAAATTCCTTACTTTTAATTTATATTAAATCCCGTATCGCCTGAATTGCAGACATGACTGCCAACACACCCAACAAAATCAGCATCAGCCAGCAAAAATGCCGCGTACTAATTCGATTTCTCAGGCTAGCCCCACAAAGAGAAAAAGAATGGATAACCCTGTCAGTAACAATACAGGCCATAAATAGTCCGAAGAAAATAATGCAAATGCCTCATTATGCAATACCGCCAATTGTCTTATTTTTCCAAGTAGAAAACAGAGATTGGCGACATGGCGTTTGTCGCACCACCAATAACGCCCGCAGCTAAACCAAATAACGCTAAAATGACCGGATTTTCCGATAAACAAAAATTATTTCCGCCACTATTACTGATAATATAAAAAGCAATAACGCCACTTAATAATAATTGCCAATAGGCCGAATTAATCAGAAATAAAAGTTTAAAACAAAATATCGCTTTAATTTTAATTCCACATTAGCTCCGGCAATCCCTGTATATCCAATAAGTAAATATTAATTTTGAAATTGTGCCACAGACTGCGTAGCACAAGATATCGTAACGATTGATTTTTGCGAAGCGCTTTGAATTTATGGATAAAAAGCCAGTAATTGCCTTGACTTGATTCAACAGTAGTAGGAAATATATTACCTCTAACCTAATTCCAAATTGGATCGCAGAAATGTCAAAACGTACTATTTTGTTAACCGGAGCAAGTGGACGTATAGGGCGAACTTTTTTTCTGGCTATGCAGGAACATTATATTTTTACTCTCGTTGATCAGAAATACCCTGATTTCCACATTCCACTTCCGCACCATTTCATTCTTGCTGATTTATCTGATCCCACGGTTGCAGAACAACTCGTTGCCAATGTTGAAAATATTATCCATCTCGCAGGTATTCCTCACGCCGATGCAAAATTTGCAGATTTATTACCTGCCAACGTGTTAACCGTGACTTATCTTTTACAAGCTGCTGCAAAATCGCAATGTCGCCGCTTTATTTTCGCCAGCAGTGCGCAAGCCATTGAAGGCTATCCGGTAGATAAACAAGTTGCGGATAATATTGCCGTATCACCCGCCAATATCTACGGTGTGACAAAATGTTATGGCGAAGCACTTTGCTCTTATTTTGCTACTCAGAAAGAGCTTTCTTCGATTGCCATTCGGATAGGTGCATTTGAATTTAAAGAGAATCATAATCTGAAAAATGCCCGTGATCTCAGTGCTTGGCTTAGCCCTGATGATGCCATCCAGCTACTGGCTTGTGCCGTTGAAGCTGAAAATATTACGTTTTTTATCGCTCACGGTATTTCTGATAATCGCTTTAAACGCCTTGATTTGACTGAAACCAGAAAAATATTGGGATATGAACCTAAAGATGATGCTTTTCAGTCGTTTGATCTGAAATTATTCGAGAGATGACATTTTCTTTATTATGAAAGCGCAATAATTCCCTACTCATTACAAGTAGGGAATCATACTTTATAACATTAGCTTAGCGCTTAGTTTCCGAACATATCTTGTAACCAGCCCGGAGCTTCTTCTTCTTTACCTTCTTCAACAGGCTGCTGCACCGATTGCTGGCATAACGCCTGTGGGTCGTCTGTCCAGATTGGTAAGGTTCTGATGCCATTTCCATCACAGTTGAAAGAACCATCGTCATTGATGGACATATCCACAATGCCTTCCGGTGGCTGGTTATTCAGCACCAGAGGGGTTTCATTTGCCAGATAACGTTCGTAAATCCTCAATGCACCGGTTGCGCCTGATAAATTAGTCGGGCCATTATTATCACGACCCGCCCAGCTGATTGTGACTTCTTTGCCATCAATTCCGGTAAACCAAGTATCGCGCAGGTCATTGGTGGTGCCGGTTTTGCCTGCCAGATTATATTTACCGTATTTTCCGGTCAGTGAACGGCCCGTACCCCGTGCAACAACCTGCTGCATACCATAGAGCGTTAAATACGCAGCTTGTGCAGGAACCGCCCTTTCCGCTTGAGGATAACTCTGATAAATCACAGTACCGTCCTCAGCGATAATCGAGCGTAATGCTGAAAGCCCGGCACGGTTGCCGCCGCTGGCAATGGTCTGGAATTCCTGTGCCACCTCCATCGGTGTCAGGTTGGTTGCTCCCAGCAACATCGCCGGCACTTTTTGGATCTCTTTGGCCGGAATACCGAGCGAAACCAACGTATTGATAATAGGATCCAGCCCGACAGCCAGCCCCAGATTCACTGTCGGTACGTTCATTGAACGCGCCAGTGCATCCACCAGCATCACCCGCCCACTGAAATTACGGCTATAGTTTTTCGGTTCCCACGCTTTGCCACCCGATTGAGGAATGGAGATAGGTTCATCTGCCAGCCAAGTATTCAGGCGATATTTATCCGGCTGACTTAATGCAGTCAGATAAGTGGCTGGCTTGGCAAGCGAACCGATTAATCGGCGCGCATTCATCGCACGGTTAAAACCGGGGAATTGTGGTTGTGAACTGCCGACCATTGCCCGCACTTCACCACTGAAACGGTCAACAACGACCATTGCACCTTCCAGATCAGGGAGTTTGCGGGTTTTACGTAGATCAGTAATACCTTTTTCCACCGCATCTTCCGCTGCATCCTGCGAAACCGGATCTAACGTGGTAAAAATTTTTGTGCCCGACAGGTCATTCACTTTTTCACCGAGTTTTTCCTGAAGTTCCTTGCGAACCAACTGCATAAACGCAGGCTGCGGTGAAATGACATCACTTTTCGATTTTACGCCAAGCGGGCGAGCGCTTAACACGTTATACAGTTCCTGATCGATCACGTTCCGATTCAGCAGAATTTTCAATACCGTATTACGGCGCTCCAATGTGGTTTTAGGGTTACGCCACGGGTTGTACAGTGAAGCACCTTTCACCATCCCGACCAACATTGCCTGCTGATCCAGACTCAGTTCATCAATGGGCCGACCAAAATAGTAAAGGCTTGCCAACGGGAAGCCGCGGATCTCTTCATCACCTGTTTGCCCCAAAAAAACTTCATTCATATAGAGTTCAAGGATGCGATCTTTGCTGTAACGTGCTTCCAGCAATAATGACATCATGGCCTCATTGGCTTTACGGCTGAAAGTTCGTTCGTTAGTCAGGAATAAATTTTTAATCAGCTGCTGAGTTAACGTACTTCCCCCCTGAACAGAACGACCCGCCACTATGTTTTCCAACGCAGCACGGCCTATCGAAAGCGGCCTGACACCATGATGCTCGTAGAAATAACGGTCTTCCGTCTCTAACAAGGTTTGCACAAATAAATCAGGGAAACCGGAGCGCGGCACAAACAAACGTTGTTCGCCGTTTGCTGACTGCATCATGGTGATAAGTTTCGGATCGAGACGGAAGAAACCAAACTGGCGCTGGTTTTCCATATTTTCGATACTGTTCAGACGATCACCATCAAAAGTCAGGCGTGCTTTAATCTGATCTTCTTTGCCATCCGGGAAATCGAAAGGCCGGCGCAACATTTCAATATTATTGCCCCTGACCACAAATTCCCCGGCGCGGGTGATTTTCGTGACCTGCCGATACTGCATACCACCCAGTAACCGAACCATTTCTGCCTGACTGTAATTCATGCCCGGTTCAAGGTTCACCATACGGCCATAGACGGCGGCGGGAAGATCCCACACTTTGCCATCAATGCGGTGACGGATTTTTCCATCCAGATAAAAACCATACACACCGATGAGAACCGCCAACACAATAAAGATTTTCAATAGCAGCCAAAACCATCCCCGCTTTTTCACTTGCGGAGATTTATTTTTCTTTTTCGTCACGACTTCATCCTCATTGTCATTTTCGTCTTCAAAATCATCATGTTCATAATCATTCCGGTCATTCAGTCGATGACGTTTATTTGCCTGACGTCCACGACGAGGTTCTGACTTTTTACCTTTACGTCCGATTGGCTGACGATCATCATCAGGCATTTCGAATTCTCCGCATGTTTTTCAAACGATTTTTTCAAGCGATCTTTTTCAGCTATCGTTTTTTAAAAAAAAGCTTTCTTAAACCATTAACTGTATTTTTTTACCCGCTTTGTCGGCCCAGTGTTGGCTGGATCATCCGGCCATAAGTGCTTGGGATAACGCCCTTTCATCTCTTTTTGTACTTCTCGATAAGCGCCCTGCCAAAATGCGGCGAGATCTTGGGTAATCTGCAATGGACGATGTGCCGGTGACAATAATTCAACCACAACCGGAACCCGCCCTTTCGCCAATACCGGATTTTGCCGCTCGCCATACATTTCCTGCATTCTGACGGACAACACCGGCGGTTTATCAGCAAAATATTCGATGCCGATCCGGCTGCCGGTCGGCACAGTGTAATTAGTAGGCAATTCATTATCCAGTATTTGCCGCTGCTGCCAGTCAAGAAAACTTAACAGTGCTGATGACAGCCCAATTTGCCGCAATCCTTTCAAATCTTTTACGCCTTGCAGCGCGGGTTGCAGCCACTGTTCAAGCGAAGCCAGTAACGTTTCATCATCAACCACAGGCCATGCCATTTCCGGCAGCCATTCTGCCGCGCGTTGCAGGCGGATACGTAGTTGCAATGCGTCCTGTGACCAGTTCAGTGCAGCCAGACCTTCCTGCCGAACCCAATTCAGCAACGCTTCCTGTAATTCTGCTTCTGATGGCTTGGCTAAAGGCTGCTGCCTGACCGTCAAACGCCCGCATTGCAGCTTCGCCCATGCCCGCAGTGTCCCTTTATTATCATCCCATTCAATAACTGTCTGTTCTGTAAACAAAGCTGGATATTGGCGGATAATATTTTCAATATCCAATGCACAGGCAAGCAGAATACGTGCATCCAACGCCGTGTTACCCTGCGGCTTGTTACCCGGCTGTTTGTTATCCGGCAACAATAGCAGCGGTGCGACTATCCATGACTCACCTGACAGCGCTTCTTCATGCTCCAGCGCAGCGCCCAGCCCATTAGCCAGTTGAAAACGGCCACTATTGTCGCGATTTTTGGCAATTCGGTCGGAAAACCCTTGTATCAACAGCGCTGGCAGGTATTCCGCTTTGATATCGCTGGCCTTGAAATCGAACGTATTGAATGAGGCATTATTATTTGCCAGCTTCCTGACCTGATTCATAAATAGTTGTTTTGCCCGTTGCTGCCAATACGGTTGATTGGCGGTCAGGCAATGGACGAGATCCCGTTGCCGGCTGGATGGCGGTTCCTCAAGAATAGCAACCAGTTTCGCGGCTGTTGCCAGCCTCTCCTGACAGAAGCCTGTGCCGTTGACCGCCTTACCTGAAAAGCCCGAACATAAGATCGCCGCCAAACGTGGCTCACAGCCCAGTTCCGCCATTTGCCAACCGCGAGCTGTCAGTTGTTGCTTATTTTTAGAAGAATCGTTTTCAGAAAAACCGTTTTTGGAAGAACCGTTTTTAGCGGAATCGCTCTCCAGCGCCCCTAAGCGCTCAAGTAAAGACTGAGCAACGGCAAGCGCTGCGGGTGGCGGATTATCCAGCCAGATCAGCTGGCTACTGTCGCGGCATCCCCATTGCAACAAAGAGAGCAGCAGGCTGCTTAAATCTGTGTGCAGAATTTCCGGTTCGCTGTGCCCGGCTGCGCGTTCCGCCTGTTCCTGACTGAATAAATGCCAGCAAACACCCGCTTCCAGCCTGCCCGCACGCCCTGCGCGCTGTATCATTGATGCCTGACTGATGCGTTGTGTTATCAGGCGGGTTACGCCACTTCTGGGTTCAAACCGGCTGGTACGTTCGAGGCCGCTGTCCACCACCAGACGAATGCCTTCAATGGTCAGGCTGGTTTCGGCAATATTGGTTGCCAATACCACCTTACGCCTTCCTGCCGGAGCCGGTGTGATCGCACTACGTTGTTCTGCCAGCGATAACGCGCCGTACAGTGGGCACAATAGCGTATCATCACTAACCTTACTTTCTAGCAGAGCTAAAACGCGCTGAATTTCACCCACGCCGGGTAAAAACAGCAATAATGAACCCGTTTCTTGCTGCAATAAACGCAAGACGGCAGAGGCAACGGATTGTTCGAACGGCTGGTGAGCGGGCAATGGATGATAATTTCTCGCCACAGGATAACTACGCCCCTCTGACACCACAACCGGTGCTTCAGGCAGTAAAGCGGAAAGCCGCAGGTTATCCAATGTCGCGGACATAATCAGAATGCGCAAATCATCACGCAGCCCTGCCTGTACATCCAATAACAGTGCCAGCGCCAAATCCGCCTGTAAGCTGCGTTCGTGGTATTCGTCGAGGATAACCAGAGAAACATCGCTCAGTTCAGGATCCTGTTGCAGCATCCGGGTCAAAATACCTTCGGTAACCACTTCAAGACGTGTGGAAGCGCTGACTTTTGTCTCCGAACGCATCCGGTAACCCACCGTCACACCGACAGGTTCATTTAATTGTTCGGCCAGACGCTCAGCCACGCTACGCGCAGCAATGCGCCGTGGTTCCAGCATGATAATACGCCCGGAATAGCCGGCGTGTTTCAGAAGAGCTAACGGCAAACCGGTTGATTTTCCCGCGCCCGTCGGTGCGTGCAATAAGACCTGTTTCGAGGTTTCCAGCTTCGTTATGACAGAATCCACAACGTCATAAATGGGTAATAACAAAGGTTCACCATAGCGATTAACATTTAATGGGCATCATTGTAGCATTAGCCACTTTAATGTCATTGAAGGCCAACTCATCGAAGGCCAATTAATTGAAGGAAAAGAGGTATGGAATTCTCACCGCCGCTAAAACCCGCTACATTAATTCGTCGCTATAAACGTTTTCTGGCTGATGTCCTGACACCCGAAGGTGAAACACTCACCATTCACTGTGCCAACACAGGGGCAATGACCGGATGCGCGACGCCGGGCGACACGGTATGGTATTCCACGTCGGACAATCCTAAACGCAAATATCCCAATAGCTGGGAGCTGACGCAGACTCAGGCCGGACACTGGATTTGTGTTAATACGCTGCGCGCTAACACGTTGCTTTATCAGGCACTGGAAGAAAATCTGATTGCAGAATTATCCGGTTACGAAAAAATCAGCCGCGAAGTGAGCTATGGAAAAGAGAAAAGCCGGATAGATTTATTGTTAGAGTCAAAACAGAAGGCTAACTGTTATATTGAAGTCAAATCAGTCACGTTATTGCAGGAAGATAAAGGCTATTTTCCTGACACCGTGACAATTCGTGGGCAAAAACATTTACGTGAACTATCATTGATAGCACAACAAGGGCAGCGCGCTGTCCTGTGCTTTATTGTTTTGCATTCTGGTATTAGTCAAGTAACGGCAGCAAAACATATTGATCACGATTATGCTTTTCTTTTGGAACAAGCATGCAATTTCGGGGTCGAAGTAATCTGTTACGGGGCCAGCATGACGGAAAACAGAATGGTTCTCAGTCACAAATTGCCTTTTGTATCAATGGGATGATTTGTAGACAGATCATACTAACGAGGTGAGTTTTGCAGCAGATTTAGGCGGTAAACACGCCTGCCTTCACACCATTGCAAAACTAATGGTAGGAATAATTGCCAACCTCGCAGTCATCTGCTATTTATAGCGGCCTATTTTTTTCCCCCAATGTTGGGGGGTCGTTTGATAGTGCGTGTGTAAGGAGAAGCATTATGCAAGAAGGGCAAAAACGTAAACCCTCGTCCTTGAGCATTCTCGCCATCGCTGGGGTAGGACCTTACCAGGAAAAGCCAGGCGAAGAATACATGAACGATGCCCAGTTAACGCATTTCAAGCTGATTCTGGAAGCATGGCGCAATCAACTCAGGGATGAAGTAGACCGTACTGTATCTCATATGCAAGATGAGGCAGCGAACTTCCCTGATCCAGTTGACCGTGCGGCGCAAGAAGAAGAATTCAGTCTTGAATTACGTAATCGTGATCGTGAGCGTAAGTTGATCAAAAAGATCGAAAAAACGCTGAAAAAAGTCGAAGATGATGATTTCGGCTACTGTGAATCCTGTGGGGTTGAGATTGGTATCCGACGTTTGGAAGCTCGTCCTACCGCAGATTTATGTATTGACTGCAAAACGTTAGCCGAAATTCGCGAAAAGCAAATGGCTGGCTAACTGATGGGTTATACCTTAGGTATACAGGCACTCGGTATATCGGGTATATGGTACGGCGCTGAAAAGCGCCGTATTTATTTACTGCCTATTTTTTACTGCCGACTTAATTGATCAAACTTACTATTGTTCGTGCTTGTTGAGCGTATTTATTGGTCGTACTTATGTCTCATATTGAATATATCGGGCGTTTCGCCCCTTCTCCCTCTGGCGATCTCCACTTCGGTTCTCTGGTCACCGCGTTAGGCAGTTACTTACAAGCGCGCGCTTGCCACGGTAAATGGCTGATGCGCATTGATGATATCGACCCGCCGCGAGAGGTTCCCGGTTCAACAGATCGTATATTGCGCGCCTTAGAGCATTACGGCCTGTTCTGGGACGGAGAAGTTTTGTATCAATCCCAGCGTCATGAGGCTTACCGGGCGATACTCGAAAAGCTGCAACAGCAGGGAAAGAGCTATTGCTGTACCTGTACCCGCCAGCATATTCAGCAATTGGGCGGATTTTATGATGGCCACTGCCGGAATTTACAACGCTCGCCGCTTAATGCTGCGATTCGCTTAAAACAACACCATCCTGTCTACCGCTTCTACGATAAATTACAAGGAAATGTCAACGTACCGACAAAAATGGCCGAAGAAGATTTTACTATTCATCGCAAAGATGGTTTATTCGCCTATAATCTTGTCGTTGTTATTGATGATAATTATCAAGGTATCACGGAAATTGTCAGGGGAGCTGATTTGATCGAACCGACCGTTCGGCAAATATCCTTATACCGGAGTCTGAATTTTAAAACGCCAGACTATGTTCATTTGCCTCTGGTACTCAATAAAGAGGGAAATAAACTGTCCAAACAGAATCACGCCAAACCGATTCCTCTTGATGATCCACGGCCATTGCTGATTGATGCGTTATCATTTTTAAATCAACCCGCTATTGCAGGCTGGCAGGATCTTTCCACAGATCAACTACTCAGGCAGGCAGTTGCTGACTGGAATATAAAATATGTTTCTATTGCTGCTGCAAGCATTCTAAAAGAATGCCCAGTAAGTTATGATTAGCGGCTGTTTTTGTTTTAACTGATTCGTCACTATCGAGGTGTACCATTTTTAACCGAGTAGCAACTTTCTGCCGTAATTTGCTGATCCGCGAAACCAAGATAAAACGCGAAATACAGGCAGTCAGTGAAAGGCCAGTCACCGTATCTGACTATTCTGCCCCAACACAAGGCAGTACGTTGTCTAGCAATAAATTGTCTAGCAGTCATTTACCCAAACAACGCAGGGCAAATCGTAGATCTTCATCAAATACCGAAGACATTAAAATGAAGAAGAATTACGGAAAGGTCAAACCTTCTGATTCCCCGATCAGCGTGATCCCGCGGGAACAGCATCCTATTTCACGCAATGATATCAGTGATAACGCGCTGAAAGTTTTATACCGCCTGAATAAACATGGCTTTGAAGCCTATTTAGTCGGTGGTGGTGTCCGTGATTTATTACTGTGCAAAAAACCCAAAGATTTCGACATTGCGACCAACGCCACACCGGAGCAAGTCCGCAAGTTATTCCGTAACTGTCGTCTGGTGGGCCGCCGCTTCCGCCTCGCCCACATTATGTTCGGGCCTGATGTGATTGAAGTTGCTACGTTCCGTGGGCCGCATGAGCAAGTTGAAGGCAACGACCGAAATCAGTCACACAAAGCGCAAAGCGGTATGTTACTGCGCGACAACATTTTCGGTTCAGTGGCAGAAGATGCAGCGCGTCGCGATTTCACCATCAACAGCCTCTATTACGGTATTGAAGACTTTTCCCTGCGGGATTATGTCGGCGGAATGGCTGATCTGAAAGTCGGAATTATCCGATTGATTGGTGACCCGGAAACCCGCTATCGGGAAGATCCGGTGCGGATGCTGCGAGCTATCCGGTTCGCCAGCAAACTGGATATGACCATCGAAAAGAACACCGCTGAACCTATTCCACGTCTGGCATTTTTGCTGAAAGATATTCCGGCAGCCCGTCTGTTTGAAGAATCCCTGAAACTCCTCCAGTCGGGGCATGGCTACAGCACGTATAATCTGATGAATCAGTATCAGCTGTTTGAGCCATTATTCCCGTTAATCCAGCGCGGTTTCACCCAAAATGGTGACTCTCCGATGGAAAAATTGCTGGATCAGGTGTTAAAAAATACCGATTATCGGCTTCAGAATGACCAGCGAGTCAGCCCGGCGTTTTTATTCGCGGCAATGTTATGGTATCCGCTGCTCGAACATGCCGAAAAGCTGAATCAGGAAAGTGGCTTACAGTATTACGATGCTTTTGCGCTGGCGATGAATGATATTCTCGACGAACAGTGCCGCTCGATTGCCATTCCGAAACGCTATACCGCAACCATGCGTGATATTTGGCTGTTGCAGCTTCGCCTGCCGCGTCGTCAGGGCAAACGCGCCAATAAATTGATGGAACATCCGAAATTCCGGGCTGCTTACGATTTATTGGAACTGCGGGCCAGCATTGAACCGCGTCATGAACTGAGAGAACTGGCACACTGGTGGTCGGAATTCCAACAATCCACGTCGCCACAACAGCGTGGCATGATTTCAGAGCTTGGCAGCGAGCCTGTCCGCCGCAGAACACGCCCTCGTCATGGCCATCACATTCGTCATAACAGGAATAACTTCTAACATGGATCGGGTTTATATTGCCGTTGGCAGCAATCTGGCTTTCCCTTTGCAGCAAGTTGAGAATGCGCTTGCTGCGCTGAAAACTATCCCTGATACCACGTTTATTACCCGCTCCTCGTTTTACCGGGCAAAGCCCATGGGGCCGCAGGATCAGCCTGACTACCTCAATCTGGCCGTTGCTTTGGACACGGATTTACCACCGGATGTGTTGCTTACCCACACTCAGGCGATAGAATTGGCGCAAGGCCGGGTTCGGAAAGAAAATGAGCGTTGGGGGCCACGAACACTGGATCTCGATATCATGCTGTTTGGTGATCTCATTATTGACACGGAACACCTGACTATTCCTCACTACGGTTTAAAACAGCGCGAATTTATGCTTTATCCGCTCGCAGAAATTGCGCCGGATTTAGTATTTCCTGATCAAGAACCCCTGACAGAACGGTTAAAACATGTTCCAGAAAATGGCCTGACATTTTGGTAATAGATTCTATACCCAACAACGGGTATGTACCCTATGGATTTCAATTTGAAAGACGGCGGGTATAGCTATTCAGGAGAAGCAACAATGAAACCAATATCTTTGGCTACCCTGAGCCAGTTAAAAAAAGAAAAACGCAAATTCGCTACAATCACAGCTTATGACGCCAGTTTCGCTCACCTTTTTTTTACACAGGGCATTAATGTTATGTTGATTGGTGATTCACTCGGCATGACGATACAAGGGTTTAATTCTACCCTGCCGGTTACGGTTGAAAATATCACCTACCACACCCAAAGCGTACGCACAGGCGCTCCTCACGCTTTTCTGATTGCTGATATGCCTTTCATGAGCTACGCCACACCGGAGCAGAGTTGCAGCAATGCCGCTCAATTAATGCGCTCAGGGGCTAACATGGTTAAAATCGAGGGCGGTGCCTGGCTGTGTGAGACGGTCAAGATGCTGACTGAGCGGTCTGTGCCTGTTTGCGGGCATCTGGGGCTGACACCACAGGCAGTTAACGTGCTGGGCGGTTATAAAGTACAGGGGCGCGACGAAGCTGCGGCCCAACAATTACTCAATGATGCTATTGCGTTGGAAAAAGCGGGAATGCAACTATTGGTGCTGGAATGTGTTCCCACTGAACTGGGCCGGAGAGTCACCGAGGCACTGACCATTCCGGTGATTGGTATTGGCGCAGGTAACCAAACAGACGGTCAGATCCTCGTTATGCACGATGCTTTAGGTATTACCGCCAGACCACCGAAATTTGCCAAAAATTTTCTTAAGGAAACCGGCAACATACGGGATGCTATCAGCCTGTATATTGAACAGGTAGAGAATGGCACTTATCCCGATCAAGCACACTCATTCAACTAATTAAAGGTGCGAAGTAATGCTGATTATAGAAACCATTCCCATGTTACGCCGTGAAATTCGCCGCTTACGCCAAGCCGGAAAGCGCATCGCTTTTGTCCCGACCATGGGGAATCTGCATGATGGTCATATGGCGCTGGTGGAGACCGCCAAAGTGCAGGCTGATGTGGTAATTGTGAGCATTTTTGTCAACCCGATGCAATTTGACCGTGAGGACGATTTAGCCAACTACCCGCGAACCTTGCAAGAAGATTGCGAAAAACTCAGCCAACGCAATGTAGAGCTGGTTTTTGCCCCCAGTGCCAGCGAAATGTATCCGAATGGCTTAAATGGCAACCAAACTTTTGTCGAAGTGCCGGAACTTTCTCACATACTGGAAGGTGCCAGCCGCCCCGGACATTTCCGTGGTGTTGCCACGGTTGTCAGCAAATTATTCAATCTGATCCAGCCTGATCTGGCCTGTTTTGGCGAAAAAGATTTTCAGCAATTACAGGTTATCCGCAAATTAATTGCGGACATGGCTTACGACATCACACTGGTTGCCGTTCCCACTTCCCGTGCTAAAAATGGGCTGGCACTCAGCTCACGCAATAATCATCTGTCGCCGGAAGAGAAAAAAATCGCGCCGCAACTCTATCAGGCGATGCAGTGTGCGGCTGAGCGGCTAAAAACTGGCGAACGGGATACTGAACAGTTGCTTGAAATGGTATCCATGCGCCTGCGTGAAGAAGGCTTTATACCGGATGAGCTGTTTATCTGTGATGCCGAAAATCTGGCACCTTTGACGCCACAAAGCAAAAAAGCGGTGATTCTGATGGCAGCATGGTTAGGCAAAACACGCCTGATTGATAATCAACAAATTGATTTAACTGCGTAATCGCAATAAGGGATGTTTACCAGAAAGCTCCGTCGCTGAGACACATCCCTTCCCTGTAAAAATTAGGACATGATACAAACAAACTTGAGAGCAATCACAATGGCAAGGGAACAGGATATTGGTGGTAATCGGGTTTTAACGATTGGAGAAGTGGCAAAACGCAGTGGCGTTGCGATATCAACACTGCATTTTTATGAATCGAAAGGGTTAATTCAAAGCACGCGTAACCAAGGAAATCAGCGCCGCTTCCCGGCTGTGGTTTTGCGTTATATCGCGATCATCAAAGTAGCCCAAAGTACCGGTATCCCTTTAAAAGAAATACAGGCAATCTTAAGCCAGTTCCCCTCTAACAGTAAACTCACCGCCGAACAATGGCGTATGCTTTCTTCGCAATGGCGGGATATGCTGGATCAACGCATCACCCACCTGACCCGACTACGCGACAATATGGATAGCTGCATTGGCTGTGGATGCCTTTCTCTGACGGAATGCCCGCTGCGCAACCCGAATGACAAATTGGGAAAAACGGGAACCGGACCGAGAATTTTACTGCAAACAAAATAACTATTTCCCGCAACTTCCTGCCAATTATGGCGGGATGGCGACGTAACTCAGCATGTTCAAATTAATAGCCAACCGTCAAGTGCCGAGTTTTCAATCAAAGATAAAAAAGGCCTAGAAGTTGCACATGGTAATACACCACAAGGTTGTGTTGCATTAATAGAAAACGGATGAGTAGATGCGTGTTGATTTATTTTTATACAGTCAATTGATAAAAGAAGTCTGCGGGTGAAATTGGACACGTTGATTCCTGCGGATATTGTCCTTTCCGCAACCTGCTGCACAATTCAATTCCAGTTAACAAGGTCTGTGCACGCCTGAAATTTTTGAATCCTAACATGGGACATATTCGCCGTTTAACATTACGATGATCTTGTTCAATCCGGTTATTGAGGTATTTGTTTTGCCGGATAACAATAGTTTCTTCCTTTGACTTTTCCTTGTTTAATTCATCCACCGCCGCTTTATGAGAGTTGATGATAATAATGCTTGGAATATTGGCCTTAAAAAAGCAGGCATAGAAGATTTTCGCTTTCATGATCTACGCCACACATGGGCAAGCTGGTTGATACAATCTGGAGTTCCACTTTCCGCACTGCAAGAAATGGGGGGCTGGGAGTCAATCGAAATGGTTAGAAGATATGCACACTTAGCACCAAACCATCTGACCGAACATGCGCGGCAAATTGATGTACTTTTTGGCGCGGGCGTCCCAAATTCGTCCCAGTCAGAAAAAATAGCGGTTGCAAAATAGAGATAACTTATTGATTTTAAATGGTACGCCCTACAGGATTCGAACCTGTGACCTACGGCTTAGAAGAGAGTAAGCCTACTTTGTAAATCAAGCAATTACCGCATTTATCAGTGCTCACACGTCCCACCTTATCGAAAGTTACCCGC
>JAIRVT010000097.1 GCA_031253755.1 Enterobacteriaceae bacterium | reverse complement strand
AAAAAGTCATTGACGAATTGGCGCTAATCCTGTTTAATGCGTCCCCGTTAGCCCGGATAGCTCAGTCGGTAGAGCAGGGGATTGAAAATCCCCGTGTCGGTGGTTCGATTCCGCCTCCGGGCACCACTTCAACTTCCAGTGAAGTCCAGCCCAGTAAAACAGTTTCTGCTAAATCCAGCAAAATCAACATCCATTCTTATTTTTACGTCTAGTTTCGTCTGTTGCAATCAAGATGCAGTGAAGGGCATAATTCGGGGCACTTACCGTTCGATTACAAGGATGCCCTTAATAATGAAACTAAATGCCCGGCAAATCGAAACTGCAAAACCCAAAGAAAAAACCTACAAACTCGCCGATGGCGGCGGTCTCTATTTAGAAGTCTCAGCTCGCGGCTCAAAATACTGGCGCATGAAGTATTACCGCCCCACCGATAAAAAAGAAGACCGTCTGGCGTTCGGCGTTTATCCGGCAGTATCACTAGCCGATGCCCGCGCTAAACGCGATGAAGCCAAAAAGCTGATGGCACAAGGCGTTGATCCCAAAGCTGAGAAAAAAGGCACGGCTTCTCCATCGAAAATCACACATACCTTTGAACACATCGCCCGTGAATGGCACGCCAGTAACAAACGCTGGAGCGACCGACACCGCCAAACCGTGCTACGCAGCCTTGAGCAGTATATTTTTCCGCAGATTGGCAAGCTCGACATTACCACGTTAAGAACCAGCCAGCTTTTAGCCCCCATCAAAGCGATTGATGATGCAGGTAAACACAACATCGCCCAGCGATTGCAACAACGTGTTACCGCTATCATGCGCTATGCCGTCCAGAATGATATCCTCGAATACAGTCCTGCCAGTGATATGGCTGGCGCACTTTCCACCGTAAAATCACGCCATCACCCCGCCCTGCCTCATGAAGCCCTACCTGATTTTCTGAACCGCTTATCGGCTTATCGCGGGCGCTTGCTGACCAAGATCGCCGTAGAACTGGCGTTGCTGACATTTGTTCGATCCAGCGAACTGCGATTCGCTCGCTGGCAGGAAATCGACCTTGATAATGCGGTATGGAAAATTCCCGCCACAAGACAACCCATTAAAGGCGTTCGCTTTTCTGAGCGCGGCATGAAAATGAAAACGGATCACCTTGTGCCGTTAAGCCGTCAGGCTGTTTTGCTTATCAACGCATTACAGGAGTTGAGCGGCAATTGTGAAGTGATGTTCCCCAGCGATCATAACTCCGCAAAAGTCATGAGTGAAAACACCGTCAATAAGGCACTACGGGCGATGGGCTACGATACCCAGACCGAAGTTTGCGGGCATGGTTTCCGCACAATGGCACGTGGTGCGATGGGGGAATCAGGTCTGTGGAGCGATGACGCCATCGAGCGCCAGTTAAGCCATATCGAACGCAACAACGTCAGAGCGGCGTATATTCACACCTCCAAACATCTGGACGAACGGCGGCTAATGGTGCAGTGGTGGGCGGATTATCTGGATGCGAACCGGGAAAAATCCATTACACCGTATGACTTCGCTAAACCACTGCGCGACAGAAAAAATCGATAATGCAACATAAAAATTAATTTTCATCGAGAGAAAAACAATTAACGCTGTTCATTTAGTTTGGCTTTTTAAATAATCCGCCTGTCATCAAATAACGTCCACGATGAGCGCTCAAGGACTCGGTAACAGGAGAATTAAATATGACAATAGCAGCATTGAAAACCAGTCTGATCCGTCTGCCGGAAGTACAACGTAGAACAGGTTACAGCAAAGCGTGGATCTACAAATTGATTAGCGATGGCGCATTTCCACAGCAAGTTAAAATCGGCCCACGTTCCGTGGCCTTTATCGAAGCTGAGATTGATGACTGGATTGCGCAGCGGATCGCCGAATCACGGGCGGCATAACACAGAAAAGACTATGACATAAGAAACAGTATATAAAACACAACGCCCCGAAGTGCTTCCAACACTGCGAGGCGTCTCACCAACAACCATTCAGAAAGGTTAAAAATGATGGCTGATACACAGCATACCCAAACTCGCCCTAAATTTACAGTTCAAAAAACAGCAAGCCCCCAAAAACCGCTTGACCTGATCCAGACCGTGAAAATCTCGGCTATGTACTCATGGCAAAACCTGCTACCGGCCTGTGGTATCAATGTTCCGGCAAAAGGTAAACATGGTGCCTGTCCGGTTTGTGGCGGCACTGACCGATTTCACTTTATCGACGACCATCATCACGGCAACTGGCACTGCCGCCAGTGTGATGCCCCGAACTATGGTGATGGGCTGGATTTAGTGGCAAGAACCAACGGGATCTCGATTCTTGAAGCAGCAAAAGTTATTGCTAACGTGCAGGCATTGCCTTTACCGGAACTCAAGCCCGCCAAAGAAATTATCTATCCAACACAGTCCATTGCCGAAAGAATCGCGGCACTGATGGCGCAGACTGTCACCGGGCAATCGCCCTATCTGACCGCAAAAGGGCTACATTACCCTAATCAACGGCTGTTGCCCGATAATTCGGCAGTGTTGGCACTGACAACATTGGATAAAAAAGTAACAGGTGCGCAAATTATCAAACCGGATGGAATGAAAAAATTGCTGTCTGGCAGCCAGAAAAAAGGCGCGTTTATTTCCGTCTCAGAGCTGGAGGATAACCCCGATACTGTGATCATTACTGAAGGTTACGCCACGGCACTAACAGTTAACCAATTACATCAAGGTGTAGTTCTGGCAGCACTGGATGCAGGTAATTTGTATTCTGTCACAAAAGCCGTTCAAGAGCGTTGGTTGGACACAAAAATCATTATTGCCGCAGATAATGACTGGCATCATCCCAGTGAACTCGATAAGAATGGTAAACCGAAAGTGAATACCGGCAAAATCTCGGCAGAGAAAGCCGCTCTTGCGGTTAATGGCTGGATCGCATTGCCGCCGACAGAACATAAAGCTGACTGGGATGATTATCGCCAGCAATATGGCATTGAGGCAGCACAGCAGGCGTTCAGTCAAACGTTATATCAAATGAGGGAACCGATAAACAGTAACGCAATAGAAACTCGTCGTTATGGCAATGTTGAAAGCATTTACCCTAACCGTAAAACAAAATTACCGCTATCAATCGGCTCAGAAGGCTTTGATGCCCAGCTAGACTACGTGGTTAAAGGCATTATTCCGGCACATTCCCTGTGCAGTATTTACGGAGCAAGCGGATCATACAAAAGCTTTCTGGCAGGCGCATGGGGTTGCCATATTGCTACGGGTAAAGCATGGGCAGGTAAACAGGTTGCGCAGGGTTCTGTGCTGTATGTTGTTGGTGAAGGCGGGATTGGTGTGCCCCGGCGCATTAAAGCATGGGAAATCGTCAATGGTCAGACGGTTGAAAATATGTATCTGATCAATACCCCAGTATTTCCGGCCTCTCCCGCCGAAGTGCATGAACTAGTGATTGCAGCCCAACAAGTTGAATCTGAGACGGGCCAGCCGGTACGCCTGATTATTCTCGATACTCTCGCCCGTTGTTTTGGCGGAGCTGATGAAAATGATTCAAAAGATATGGGCGCATTCGTCCGGGGCTGTGACGAGCTGAAAGCCAAAACAGGCGCAAGCATTCTGGTGGTTCACCATTCTGGTAAAGATGAAAGCAAAGGCGCAAGGGGTTCCAGTGCGTTTCGTGCGGCGCTGGATGTTGAATATCGGATCAACCGTGAAGGGAAAAAAGGCGGCGCACTGGTTATCACCTGCACCAAGATGAAAGATGCTGAAGAACCGGAAACCAAAGCCTACGACCTGCGCGTAGTGGAGCTTTTTACTGATAAAGACGGTGAGGATATTACGTCATTGGTTTTGATTGATAAGCCCCGCGATCCGGTTGAAGAGGACGATATTGAACACATTCCCAATAAAACAGATAACCACACGGCACTATGGCAATGTATCCGATCGCGCACTGCCCTGAAAGAACCTTGCAGCGTTGCTCTTGTGCGGGATGATTTAAAAGCGATGGGCGCGAATGTGAAGAATTTCAGCCGCTGGTTAACCAAGTTAGAAAATGATGGACTGATTACCCGCAACAGGCAGGAACTCACTATCGTTAACCAGAGAAATGATGATTAAAAATGAGTAAAAAAATGAGGGATTACGGGGAGATGTATTGTACTACTCATCGTATTCCTCATTTCTCACGCATATATACAAGAAAAGCGAGCAATACTAATGCCATTGATTTTTAAGGATAAAAAATCGTGAATTCCTCACCTGTTTTTTCAGTGAGGAAAACAAAAAATGAGGGGATAAACGAGGAGCGGGTGAGGAAGTAATTTGTTTTCTGGCAGGTATTTTTTCAGATCTCCGTGTTACCGGGTTAATGTATTAGCCCGGTAACACGGAGAAGACAAGCGTAGCGCGTCAGTGTCGCTTGAATATGCCACCTTAATCACAGATATCAAAGTAGTGAAAATTAAACCGTAAACAAATGTTCCGCTATATCTACCAAGGCTTCCACATGAGTTGATTTTTTGTTAAAAAATATTTCAAAATATATTCAATATACAGCATTTGATCTGATGTGAAGCAATGATAATTTCATTTATTACTCAATAAGCAATCGTTAAAGATATTCTATTCAAGACTCAATATTGATTAATTTTTTATTCATAACAGAGAATCACATCCTGAAGAGGTGGTCGGCAACAGGTTTTGGCGCTGTCTTATTGGTTTTTAGATTTTAAAGTAATGAAAATGGCAGGGACTTGTTTTTAGGAATTTTAGTACACTCCTTTAGGGCAAAATCAAAGCTACCTTCATAGAAGGTGGCTTTTTATTGAATATTTTAATAAGTCACACTATTATCCTGCTATATCTCCTTATGAATATCTCAGATTTTAGGGAAAATAATTCATAATAATTTCAATATATTTTCTCATAAATTAATATCCTTGTTATTATATAGATGAGGACTGGTCCAACCATCCAAATTATAGTCAGATAAACAACGATCTACCAGTTTAATCATTTCCTCCATATTGCCAGAACTATGTGCATGACGTAGGCATTGTAAACGGACACTATCTCGGCTACCAGCATAATTAATTTCATATATCTCATGACGTCCGCCGAATTCACTTCCGATGGCATCCCACAATAATTTTAAAATCTTAATTCGTTCAATATGGTCAATTCCATTGGAACCTCGTATATATTTTTCAATATACTTATTAAGCTCAGGATTTTTTATATCACGTACACTGGAAGGTAAATAAATTAAACCGCTAGAAACATTACTTTCAATGATATTCTTAATCTTAGTATAAGCTATAGGAGCCATAACATGATAAGTGTGAATTGCCTGAGTGTCTGGCAGATAAGCTCCAGACTCCCATGGCTTGGCTTCAGCCCACATAGCATCCGTTAATGACCAAAATAAGTTTCTCCATGCGATAACTTCACCTAGATCAACCTGAACACCACGGAAGTCGGCTGCTCCAGTACATTCCAAACTCTTTTGTAATAATCCAGTAATAAAATCCAATTTAACGGCAAAACGAACACAAGCTTGCATAGGGAACAAACGAGCGAACCCACTTTGAACAGCCCAATGACGGGAACTACCTACTTCACGGTAAATTAATACGTTTTCCCATGGAATAAGTACATTATCCATAACTAAAATGGCATCATTTTCATCAAATCGACTGGAAAGAGGGGAATCAAAAGGAGAGCTAGTAATACTAGCAACTAATTCATAAGAAGCACGTGATATCAGTTTCACCCCATCGGCATTCATAGGAAGTATAAACATAAACGTAAAATCTGGAGCATTTCCTATATCATTCACAGTTCCAACAATAAAATTATAATTTGATAATGCTGAATTAGTTGCTACCCCTTTAGCTCCACTGACGATAACACCTGTATCAGTTTCTTTTTCTATCTGAATGAAATGCTCCATTGGTTTGTTGCGGTCAATTGGAGGGTTGGCAATTGCATGATTAAAATAAAGACAAGACTCTTGGATTCGTTTATACCATATTCTGGCATTACTGGAAAATGGCCCATAAAATTCTGGATTAGCACCTAATGCACAACAGAATGACGCTTTATAATCAGGAGTTCTTCCCATCCAGCCATAACTTTGACGAGACCATTCTGCAATAGCATCTCTTTGCTGACGTATCTCATTTGAACTGGTAGCAAAACGAAAAAATTTGTGAGTATATCCATGATTACCAGTATCTGTATTCCAACAAAGAATATCATGGGTTTCTGGTGCATGAAGACTATCATACAATTGACTTATTGTAGCAGCAGAATTGCGAAAAGCAGGGTGTAAAGTCACATTTTTAACTCGTTTTCCACAGATGTAAACTTCACGGTCATCTTGAAGTGATTGCAAATATTCTTTGCTGGTAAATGGGAGTTTACGGATGGCATTCAAATTTTTTGTATTCATAATTATATTAATAAATTGTGAAGTATCTATGCTGATTTATTATCTGTATAGATACTTAATAATAAAGTATATTCTTTTTAATTCAATCATTAAAAATGATGAAACTCTACTCATATTATTTTAAATAAATCAAGATTACATATAGCTTCATCTAATATTTGTGATTTATTTTTTTTATCCACCACTATAATGATATCTGACAACCTTTGATTACATTTGCTTGAAAAAAAATAATTATTCAAAAAATTCTCCTCTGGATGAAAAGCATCAATGTTAGTATGATGCTTTTTATCTAAAAAAATGGTGACCCCTCTTTTCTTCATTATGCTTCTTATATATTCGAAATCTGAATCAGATTCAATAATAGAATGACCAGCACCAAAATCAATTATGCTGTTGGATGAGTTTAAAATAACCCCCTTAACTAACTCAAACTCAAATCTACTATTGTATTTATATAAGTCTATATATTTATTCCTTTTTACCAACTGCTCAACATAACTAAAATCGTAACCAATCTCAGAATATAAAGACCATCTTACGGAATCTAAACTAATTAATTTTCTATTTAGTTTTTTAGACATTAGACGGCTCAAAGTAGTCTTACCTACACCGAACACTCCAATTATATGGATATTATTCATCTTATCTCACTAATATCAAATTTTGTACCAAAGCATTCCATATGCGATACAATTATTATTTTTTTATTTTTATCTATTTTGTTTATTAAATCTTTACAATCAAACTCATCAAATATAATAACATTTGAATTTGAATTATTCAGATAATCTAAAAATCGATCATTTATCAATTTCCTATCAACACCATGATCTATATATATATATTCATTGACAGCAGAAAGATTCTTAAGGAAGAATGTTTTCCCACTACCATTACTCCCGACTAATTGTATAATTCTTTCTTTATCTAATTTCTCTTCTAAATTAGATAATTTATAATAATTAAGTTTTTTTCCATGAGGAAAATAATTATGTTCGGTGATTCTCTGAATAGATATAGTTTCTGATAGATACCCGAATATTGCAAAATAAAAAATGACTATTCTGTTATCTAGATTAATAGCTGCAGTAATGTTATCAGGCTCAAAGTTAGGATGTAAAGAATAAAATATGACCAAGCTAGATACCATAAGACCTAATATGGATGCCAAAGATGTAATTAAATATCTTTTCGATGCGATAGTATATAAATTATGAATACCACAAGTAAGAGTATCCTGACAAAATTTACTAACTGAACCACATTGAGGTAATTTTTTTATATAAGAGAATAGCATTGTCAGTGAATGAAGCATCTCATAGTGTTTAGTTCTATTTTTCTTGTACGGTGAATATAATAATAAAACACTAGCAACAAATAAAAATATCATACCAAGTATTATAATATAACTTCCAGAACGAATAGATAAAATAATTGCACCAACAAATATAGCCCCAAACCAGAAAACATCCTTAGCATACATAGTAAATTTATTTATTATTACATTATATTCATGTTTAAATAAATTAAACCCATTCTTATCAAAGTTTTTTTCAATAGAATTATATATATCACACCTTGCTTTTCTTCTTATTTTAAACTCAATCAAAAATGCCCCAGATATAAAACAAACCACTCCCAAAAAAGATGTTAATAATATATTAATAATATCATTATTGTATTCAATGTAAGTTATTCTACCTAGTTCAAATAATGATAAACTAGAAATTAACAACAGCACAATTCCAAAAAAAGAATTATACTTAAAAACATTTATAAACTTATAAATAATTAACCATTTAATTTTAATTTCTTTTTTATCCTCATCCACAAAGGCTGATTTATTTTCTTTATTATTTTTATCATTTAGCTCAATATCATCATGTGTATGCGATAACAACATATCTATTTCATACTCATTTTTTATTTTTGATATCATACGCTCAAAATAAACTAACGTGCTAGAATCCCAGCCTGTTTTCTTTACATTAAAATATATACATCCTTTATAGTCATTTATTATAGATATATATATATTTCTTATTGCAAAAACTAAACTCAGTTGCCCTCTTGATAGATTGTTAATATGTGATTTCATATCAACATACTCATTAAGATGAAAAATATCATAGACTAATTTATTAAACACATCCCGATAAATTAGTTTTTTAGATAAATATATATTCTCTAAAATTGTTTTCCCAACAACTCCTTGCTCACCATCTAAATTAAAATTTACTTTTGTGCTAGTGACGTGATTTTTATATTTATCAACAATAGAACTCTTAGCCAAATAACCATCGAAAAATGGAGTTAACAATCTAATAATACCAAGGTACTCACTAACTAAAATTAAAGAATATAAAAGAATAATCAATATGTTATTATTATCCACATCTGATCCAAAAAGCATTATTAAAATAACAGGGATAATTTTTATAAATGCATTCGATGCTATATCAATAGCTCTCCATAATGAATCAATGGCCTTTATTTTTTCTTCAGTGTTGAAGATTTTATTTAGGTTTGAAATCTTACCACCTTTGTATCCCGTTAAGAATATAGATGTAAGAGATTCTAAATTAGAGCCAATAAACCCATATCTTAATTTCCTTATCCTTGCTAATTTTTTGGAAAGGTATATCCTTTTTTTGAAAAGAAAAAAAGATAGTGGTAATAATATAAGAAATAGAGAAAGTAAGCTAATTACACCTTCTTCAACATTAATAATCATCAGGATAGAAAGATACGAGAAGCAAACTATTTTAGATATAATTAAAATAATGCTAGTGTCATACTCAGAATAATTGACAACATCGTGTTCGTTCTGTTGTATATCTTTTTCGCTTGTAAAACAATGACTAAACATTGATAAAATATAAGCCTGTTTTTTAACAATCCTAAACAGACTTATATTGTTAATCACACTTAAAAAAGGCCTTAATATAACAATTAAGAATATGATCGTACCGATATCGTTCTTTCCTAAACCATCAGTAAGAGGAAGTGTTATTATATAAATCAATATATAAAATGAGAAAAAAGAAGATAATATATTGATTATAGCTTCGATAGGAAATATTAGAAAGGTACTATATTTTTTCGTGAAATTATTCTTAATTGTTGATGTATTCATTTTACGCCTTATTTATTTTTTCAATATAGCTTTCGTAAACTTTAAGTGCTAAATCAGGTCTTCTTTGTTCTCCAAAGTACTTATAAAAAAACACAATCATGTTCTCATATATACCACCAAGATACCAGCTACGTATACTTGTACCAGCTAAGTCCCAAATTTGAATTTTACCTAAACATAACCCAATGAAATCTTGAATATAAATCTCAATTCCAAATGGATACTCACTTAAATAGCTTTCATCCGTATCGATCTTAACAAATTGGCATTTTGAAACAGAATAAGCGTATCCAAAATTTCTATCCTTAAATTTTATCAAAACCCTATACTCATTTAAGGCCCCATTTAAATAACTATTCATTGAGATTGCTAATCTGCCAATCAAAGGATCAATAGCTAAAGCTCTTGCTATATCTGTCAATTCTTTTTCAATTATATCCAGTCCGTTATTTTCTTCTACCTCATGAATCTCATCAAGAACGGGAATAAATGGACTTGGCTTAACATTATAATTTGGATCCATATATTCATTGAGCTTGTTTTTAAGCTCTTGGTGCTTGTTTTTATTTAATTTTATCCATTCAGAATCTTGAATGGAAACATTATTATTTGTAATTTCTATTATTTCTCCAGGATAAGGACCATAGACATTTTTTTTAATTGACAGTTGATTGGCACTTTCAGACAAAGCTTTATTATCTGAAAACAGGAATGGACCGTAGTTTTCTCTTGGATTTATGAAACCATTCCCACAAATAATAACATTAGTTTCTTCAGGAATTTCTTTAATATAATCTATTAATATAGAGTTAAGTAACTTGACTCCTCTATAATTTTTCCCACTGAGTCTTGAGGATTCTAGTGGTAATAAATTTGTATATGCTCCCTGAGCTGTTTTAGGAGTACATTGTGAATTATTAGCAACTATTATCCATTGTGGGTTTTTATATTCATTACCAATTTTTTCAATAAATTCTTCGCTAATAATTGCATCTACCGCAATGAAACCATTACATTCATCATCATTAATATCTGATATTAAATATTGTGTTACCCTCGACTCCCATAATATGGTTTCATATGGAGCGGAAAATGGTATTATTTTTATATCTTTTATTTTTATTTTTTCTTCAAAAGAATGTAATATAACTTCATGCCCTAGCTTCTCTAATGCAATTTTTATACAACTAGGCATAAGCAAAGATATATAAATCGGAATTCCCTTAGGTAAGGTTGATAGAGTATCTATGTCAAAATGGTCTACATGCTCATGTGATATAAATATACCATCAATTAATGGCATATTATTTATGTCAACATCCCTTGGTGGGTACATTTCAAATTTTATGTAACGTGAATTACCCATTGTTGAACCCAATACGGGATCAACTAAAATATTTGTGTTTTTATGGGAAACTAACCAGCTTTGATGCCCAATGAATGTCAATTTCATAATTACTCCAGACATGATAAAACAGCAACCTATATAGGTTGCTGTTAATTTATAAATTAATAATGATAAGAAGCTATTGCTTCAGATTTTTCAGCATCATTTTTAAAAACTTTTTTTCCTTTTGCTTGTTTAATTAAGTTCACTAACTGATCTTTTTCTTTTTTGCTCATTTTACTATCCTTTCATTGATTTTGTTGTTTATTTTTAAGTTTAATATATTTATGACTTAGCTAACGACATTAAAAATGAAAATTAATAATGCCGTTTAGCTTTCATATTATTAAATGTTTTATTTATGGAAATCAATGTAAAAAAAAACAAAATGAGATTTAAATCACAATTTAAAACATTGATTCAAGTGGTTATTATTTTTTTATTAATTAACCCAATAATATAACCTAATGCCATTATTTTATAGTAAATAATTTTAAATTTATAAAAGTGTATTTAAATGCAGACTATTTAATAAAATCAGAGCATCTTATTATCCTATCCAGGGCGGATTCTACTTTGTATAAAAAGCAATCTTTTGAGGTCTGTACGTAAAATCTGACTCATTTTATCGAACAAGAACTCATACTTTTCACATAGGAACGCCATTTTTGTTCAAAAAGAAATCAAATTAAAAGTAGAATCCCGCCCTGTTATCCTATCAACATTATAAATAAAAAGAGATTTTTCTTTCTTGATGAAGATAAACCATCAGCCATCATCAAACAAAAAATTGCTCTCATACAACTCATCTGTTAACATATTATCCATATATTAATGATCATATCGCCTGTAAAGATCGCCTTCTGGTGGCGAAACAAAATTCCCGTAGCCTGAAAGGGAGAGCAAACATTGCGGTACATCTGCACCCCTTTGGAAGCAGATATTGTCAGGACACCTAACCCCTCGTCTGGCAATGAAGGTCTCTTAAACTAATAGATAGCCCAAAAGGTGTTTTATATTGCCACCAAAGTGTATTGAACGTGGATTCATACACTGACTTTTCAAATCAACATAAATCCGATTTTCTTTTATCTTCAATGAACAACAGGATAGTTTCACCTATCCAGTTCATATTTCTCACTATCTCTGTTTGAATTATTCAACAGGCAATTTTCTACAGCTAATCCATTAATATGACTACCGTTTGACACTGAACCTTGCGGCGTTTTGTTGTGCCTGTGGGCATTTCAACGCTGTACCACTTCGGCTGCCCGATTACGGATCTTAAGGCGTCACTTTTTGCCGGTTTACCGCTGAAAGTGACGCCGCAGCCAAAGGACAACCGAACCCTGACAGGCTCACGCCTGCTTCACCCCGCAGTGAATCTGACACTGCATTTTTAGAGTAAAAAAGGAGAACTTGACGATATCGAGGCTGGCTTTTTGCCGGTGGGGATGACCTGTAAATACAGGCGGCAGTACCGCGTACTCAACCGATACCCCGCAACACCTCAACCTGCGTTCACTCTGGCGCACAGATATCGATCAAGGGCAAGGCAGGCATTTTCTGTTTTGTCAGAACGGTCGCGCGCCAGAGATTGTAGGTTGTCGGATATAAGTGGAGAAAATGGATGAGCCGATTGATGAAAGAATTAAAATTTTTTGCCCGACAAGGCGGCGGTAGCCATAAAACTTGCCATGATCGCATTCGGATTGCGGGGCGTTTGGGCGCGCTGTTATTGAGCCTGAATATTCAGGTTAAAAGCCTCAATAATCTGAAAACCAAGCATGTAGAACAGTACGTTGATGCCCGTTTATCTCAGGGGATTGCCAAGCGAACGGTACAAAATGAAATGGCTGCGCTGCGTAATATCTTCCGCATGGCAGGCCGGGAAAAACTGGAAACTTCGCCACGTTTGAGCAATCAGGCTTTGGGATTAAGTGGAACCAGTCGCGCCGGAACAAAGCAAGCAATCCCTGATGCCACATTTCAGGTTATTTATCAAAAGGCGCTTGAGCGTGATGCGGGATTTGCTGTCACACTGAAACTTGCCCGATTGCTGGGGTTACGTTCTCAGGAAGCGGTGCAATGCAGTGCGTCACTGAAAAGCTGGCGAAAACAGTTAGACCAACCAGAGCCGAAACTGCATGTTGTCTTCGGTACAAAAGGCGGAAGACCAAGGCAAATCCGTGTATTGAATGTCGCTGCGGTAAAAGAGGCTGTCGAGCAGGCCATTGCTATCGCAGAACAACGTGGCGGCAGATTGATTGATAAACCCGATCTCAAGCAGGCCATGAACTACTGGCGAGCACACACCGCAAGGATTGGTTTAACCGGCTGCCACTCTCCCCACAGTTTGCGTTATGCGTGGGCACAGGATGCACTGGCGTTTTACCAACATAATCGTTTTAGTCGGCAAGAAGCAAGGGCACTGGTTTCAATGGATTTGGGGCACGGTGATGGTCGCGGGCGTTATGTTGAACGGGTTTATAGTCGTTAAACTTAGTCGCTCGGTTATTGTATTAGGTAAAACAATTAGTTAAAGTATTCCCGCCATTAGCCAAATCTAATGGTCAGGGTTTCGCAGCCTTGAATTAACGTCCACACTGGTAGGAATTTTCTACCAGTGTGCTTGCTATCATCCTTTCAATGGTGATTCAGGCAGGGGAAGCTTCGGCTTCGCCGGTTGGACGTTACCGGTACTGCGAACCCTGTCTGGATTACCACCATCAATATTAATGAATGGAAAGGGGTAGCAGGAATGAATAATAACAATGTTCAAAATGACTGGCATCAGGCCGATATCATCGCCGCATTACGTAAACGCGGGACAACCTTAGCTGCGGTTTCTCGTGAGGCAGGACTCAGTTCATCGACACTAGCAAACACATTCAGCAGACCGTGGCCGAAAGGTGAATGGATAATTGCAGATTATCTTGGCATCCATCCCTCAGCGATCTGGCCCAGCCGTTATTTCGATTCTTATACTGGTGAATTATTAGAAAGGAAAGCCCGCTCTAAGCCACAGGAATAACCCGCTGTAATTTGTGATCGATGTCGTAAAAATGAATATTTTTTATCTCAAGCCCTGAGCGTGAAAAGGCAGCCAAAATTGACCATTTTTAACCCTCACGGCTTTTTTGCTTTAAGATGCTTTAAAAGCACACAATTAGTGATATAAATAATAAAAATCAGTCAGATATAGAAGAAAAAGCAAGCAAAATAACTTAGGGGCATTAAAAGGGGCATAAAAGAAAAGCAAGGTTATAGACTTTTTATATTCAACCAGTTACAATGTTTTTCGATTCCGCCTCCGGCACCAAAATTTTAAGGCTTATTTGTTTTAGTTATCATTAACTTAACAAGAAAGTTAAAATTTAGGGCTGTTAATGAAATGTTAAACGATTGATCTTGTGGTTTCTACACTCAAT
>JAIRVT010000094.1 GCA_031253755.1 Enterobacteriaceae bacterium | reverse complement strand
TTCAACAAGGCGCGGTACACCTCCTGATGAATACCGTACGCCAGTGCAATCAAATTATTTAGGTTGGTTTCGCAACGCTCATCTTTGGCTTTTTTGGTAATGAACGTGAAAAGTGAAATACCCAGACTTGCACGATGCAGCGCCTGTTTTAGTGAGATGGGTTTCTTACTCATGGTATGCCCCCTGATGAGATACGAAGATCAGAGAGGGCATATCAGCCCGCCATTGAGTGCCGGATGCAATTAGGAATGTAAATTTTAGGCGAGTTTGGTTAGACTGTATGTCAGCCATAGCATTAGCTCCAATAATGTTGTGGTTAGACGCCTCGACAGTGTTAGCGCACTTCGGGGCGTTGCTGTTTTTATTCCTCAAATAACTCAAGGTGTCAGCCACTATGCTATTTTTAAGTGTTAGCCACGTCAATCCTTTTTTATGAATGTTTTTTGTATATACTGTCAGCCACCAACTATTAATGGATACAGATATGGCAACGAAAGCAGTAAACGCAAAGTCAAAAAAATTAGAAGCCCGTGTACCGCATGAGCTTGTTGATTCAATGGAAAAACTCAAAGAAGAAGGTGAAAGCACTGCACAATTTATAGTTGCAGCTATGTCAGGTGAAATCAAACGCCGCCAGCGTAAATCTAAAGCATCCTCTGAGCAAGAATAATCAATTAACCCTCTGAAAGAGGGTCGTTTCTCGTTTTTATTTCCTAAAATCAAGCTGCTTTTAGAATGAGTTTGACCACTGCCAATTAAAACAGTTAATTTTTCCATAACGTTATTCTTTAATTTGCAGGTTTTCGGCTATATGGATTATTTATATTGTCTACTGGCGGTGGATTACGTACCCAATGGAGCAGATCGCTAAGTAACCAAGCACAAGAATTGCGGCCTAATGGCTTACGAGCAGGGAAACGACCTTCATTTTCCAGTTTCCATGCTGATGTTCTGGAAATAGAGGTAATATGCTGGCGTTCTTTTTCACGAATAAGACGATCGTAGGGTTCGCCATATTCGGAAAGGATAGCGCGGCGTTCTTCAGGAGTAGGAATGTTATATTGAATGGTCATGTTACCCTCACTGTTTAATTGTTTTTGTGAGGGTATTTTACTTAAAGGTAATCATTACAAAAGAAAGTAACTTTGTTATGTGTATATTACAATTTCCCTGCTTTTAATATAACCACATTATCATGATTGCTTGCCAATAAATCCAGTCGCTCACACCACTTGTTTAGGGCGTCTAGCTTCTCTGGTAGATATTGGCTCTTATTATATATAGCCATGATGCCCGGCAAAGCATGACCTAGAAGTTGTTCAACTACGTGCGGTACTATACCCATATCATTTAGCTTAGTTGCTAAGGTGCGTCTTAAATCATGTAGTGTCCATTTTTCCGTATGCCCTAATTTTTTCCATATTTTTATTCCATATTGCGCCACTGTTGCACCGTCTTTTAATTCACCAAGAAGATAAGTGTTCTTATAATTTTGACGAATAAGTTTTTCTAAGAACGACTTCATATATTCCGGTATTGGGCGAATGATTTTTTCATCTGTTTTGCTGTGTTCTTTTGGCACAGTCCACAGCATGGAATTTAAATCCCATTCTGAGCATTTAGATAATTTGGATTCTTGAGTTCTACAGCCAAATACAATCAATATTGTTAATAAATTACTGTAATAAGGAATATGAGCGTTTGTATTTATAGATCTCCATAATTGACCTAACTCACTATCTGTTAAAACTCTGTCGCCTTTATTTTGTACTTTGCCTACATCTGGAATGGTTAAATCATCTAGTGCGTTGCTAATGGCAAATTTCCTTACCCGGCAAAATCTTAAGGCTTGTTTGCATAATTGGAATATATATCCAGCAGACACAGGCGATGTAATTTTGATTTTATCAAAACATTGAAGCCAATAGCGTGTTTCACAGTCTGACAGCGCCACACTTCCAATATTGGGATAAATATATTTATTTAGTTGAGCTATAAGTTTATCAATGCCTGCACGGTTGTCCCTTCCATAGTTTTCTATCCAATATTCAATAGCATCTTTTACAGTGACTGGTTTTAATGATTCTTGCATTTCTAAGTCAAATTGTAGTTTTGGATCTTTACCAGAAGCTAACCAGTTTCGACACTTATCCCGCGTTTCACGAGCTTGCTTGAGGGGCATATCAGGATAGCGCCCAAGTGTAAGGCGATTTAGTTTTTTACCATCAAGTCGGTATGTAAAGACCCAACTAATACCACCAGCTTTAGATGCTTTTGCACTTAAGCCTGCACCGTCGGCAAAAAATTCGATAGCATCTCTTTCTTTTCCGTGTAGGGCTTTAAGTTTTTTATCGCTGAGTTTGTTGAGTTCGGCAGCCATGATTACCCAAGATCTTTATACAAATGTTTATACATAGTTTGCTGCAATAATAGGTAAACGTCAATAAACACTGGAACAATACACAGTATTCATTTTGATATAATTAATTGATTTTAAAAATATATTGATAATCTCAAGTAAACACAAGAACAGGATATAATACGACGCCTTATGATCTGACTTATATGACCCCTTCCTTAGATTGAACCTTTCTTTAATCGTAAAGAAATGAAAATGAGACCTGACTGAAGCGAGTCATTTCTCATTTCCTTAAATTTTTTATTTTCTGTAAGCGGTTACCTGTTTTTTCCATTTTTCATATATAACAAAAAGTTAACAACGTTATTGCCGTTGCTTTGGAACTTAATTTCCTATTTATATTTTAGATTATGCTATTTAATTACATGATTTTACTGTCATTTAATGTATAGATTAAAATAATGGAAATGGTTTTTGATTTATTTTTCATATTGATTAATCTTACTTAAGTCGGCATGTTTAAAGTGAGGAATTGGGAATGACAGATCAAGCGTTAGCAACTGAACTAACTTTTATAAAACCTTTCTCTGATGCTGAAAATCAGGTGCTTTCGGCTGAATCTATTCAATTTTTGGAAGATTTAGTTGTTAGATTTTCCGATCGGCGCAGAAAGTTATTAGAAGATCGCATTAGTTGGCAGAAAAAAATAGACAATGGGAAGTTGCTGGATTTTATTTCGGAAACTATTTCCATTAGAAATGGGGAGTGGAAGATTCAGGGAATTCCTTCAGATCTCAGCGATCGCAGAGTTGAGATCACCGGGCCGGTAGAGCGGAAAATGGTGATCAATGCCTTGAATGCTAACGTTAAAGTATTTATGGCAGATTTTGAAGATTCTCTGGCTCCAAGTTGGGATAAAGTCATTGATGGGCAAATTAATTTACGAGATGCAGTCAACGGAACCATTTCATATACCAATGAACAAGGCAAATGTTATGAATTGAAACCAAATCCTGCGGTGTTAATTGCCCGTGTTCGTGGGTTACACCTGTCCGAAAAACACGTCGTTTATAAGAATGAGCCAATTTCTGGTGGGTTATTTGATTTTGCCCTTTATTTCTATTTGAACTATAAGCAGTTACTGGCAAAAGGCAGCGGGCCTTATTTCTATTTACCCAAAATTCAGAGCTACCATGAAGCACAGTGGTGGAGCGATGTTTTCAGTTATACGGAAGAACGTTTTAATCTGCCAAATGGAACGATAAAAGCAACCGTTTTAATTGAAACACTGCCTGCGGTGTTCCAAATGGATGAAATTCTTTATCACCTGCGTCATCACATCGTTGGGCTGAATTGTGGGAGATGGGATTACATTTTCAGTTATATCAAGACATTGAAAAATCATGCTGATCGAGTTTTACCTGATCGCCAGTCTGTCACTATGACTCAGCCTTTCCTGAATGCTTATTCCCGCTTGTTGATTAAAACCTGTCACAAACGCGGCGCATTTGCGATGGGGGGAATGTCAGCATTCATACCGAGCAAAGATCCTGAGCAGAATCAGAAAGTATTGGACAAAGTCAGGGCGGATAAAGAACTGGAAGCCAATAATGGTCATGACGGCACATGGATTGCACACCCAGGGCTCGCTGATATTGCGATGGAAGTTTTCAATTCAACACTGGGTGATCGGGCAAATCAATTGGCAGTTTCCCGTGACGAAGATGACACGATCACCGCAGAACAACTGCTTGCACCGAGCATCGGTGAGAGAACGGAAGAAGGAATGCGGGCGAATATTCGGGTCGCAGTCCAGTATATAGAAGCATGGATCTCCGGTAATGGCTGCGTTCCCATTTATGGTTTGATGGAAGATGCCGCAACCGCAGAAATCTCTCGCACATCGATTTGGCAATGGATCCATCATGAAAAATCACTGGCTAACGGTAAAAAAGTGACCAAGGCATTGTTCAATCAGATGCTACAAGAAGAATTAACCGTCATTAAACAAGAAGTTGGAGAAGAGCGTTTTAAACAAGGACGGTTTATGGAAGCTGCTGGCTTGATGGAACGGATAACGACACAAGATGAATTAGTCGATTTTTTGACCCTGCCGGGCTATCAATTACTCAACTAACTCAAAAAACAACCTCTAATTTAAAAAAACAATATCTAATATCAGCATAGGAAATACAACATCATGACCAATTCCAGATCACAACAAATCGCTCAGTTAGAACAAGAATGGAAACAGCCGCGTTGGAACGGTATTAACCGTCCGTATAAAGCTGAGGATGTCATTAAATTGCGCGGCTCAGTCAACCCAGAACATACTTTGGCGCAAATGGGAGCGAACAAGTTATGGGAGCGGTTGAACGGAAAATCCAAAAAAGGTTATATCAATGCGCTTGGCGCTCTGACAGGCGGTCAGGCACTTCAGCAGGCGAAAGCCGGTATTGAAGCGGTTTATCTTTCTGGCTGGCAAGTGGCTGCTGATGCGAATACCGCTTCTACGATGTACCCTGATCAATCCCTCTATCCGGTTGATTCTGTGCCGAGTGTTGTTAAACGCATCAATAATAGTTTCCGTCGTGCTGATCAGATCCAATGGGCGAACGGCATTGGTTGTGACAGTCTGGAATACATTGATTATTTTCTGCCGATTGTGGCGGATGCAGAAGCAGGTTTTGGTGGCGTCCTGAATGCATTTGAACTGATGAAAGCCATGATTGAAGCTGGCGCCGCCGCCGTTCATTTTGAAGATCAACTGGCTGCGGTGAAGAAATGTGGGCATATGGGAGGTAAAGTCTTAGTGCCGACTCAGGAAGCGATTCAAAAATTAGTCGCCGCCCGTTTAGCTGCGGATGTTTCTGGTGTTCCGACCCTGCTTATCGCCCGTACCGATGCTGACGCCGCTGATTTATTGACCTCTGACTGCGATCCATATGACAGAGAGTTCATTACTGGCGAACGGACGTGTGAAGGTTTCTTCTGTACCAAAGCTGGTATTGATCAGGCGATCAGCCGTGGATTGGCTTATGCACCGTATGCAGACGTTGTATGGTGCGAAACTTCCACGCCGGATATTGAAGCTGCCCGCCGTTTTGCAGAGGCAATTCATGCTAAATATCCGGGCAAGTTACTGGCCTATAACTGTTCTCCTTCCTTTAACTGGAAAAAGAATCTGGACGATAAAACGATTGCCAGCTTTCAGGAGCAGCTTTCTAAAATGGGATACAAATTCCAGTTTATCACCTTGGCGGGCATCCATAGCATGTGGTTCAACATGTTTGATTTAGCCTATGATTATGCGCGCGGAGAAGGCATGAAACATTATGTAGAGAAAGTTCAGGCACGCGAATTTGAAGCATTAGAGCGTGGCTACACTTTCTCTTCACACCAGCAGGAAGTGGGAACCGGCTATTTTGATAAAGTGACGACCATTATTCAGGGTGGCACCTCTTCTGTCACTGCACTGACGGGTTCTACGGAAGAACAGCAATTCTGAGTTCTGTCTGTTCATTGAAATTGCTGCATTGAAATGGTTTCGGGGGGAGTCCGTAAGGTATTCCCCCTTATGCGTCGGAAGAGGGAGCAATATGGAAACAGATTTTGCACAGTTAATTGCACAAACTATTTTGCAGGGTTTTGATGCACAATATGGCCGATTTCTGGAAGTCACTTCTGGCGCACAACAGCGTTTTGAGCAGGCGGACTGGCCAGCAGTACAGCAGGCGATGAAGAAACGTATTAACCTGTATGACCATCATGTCGGCTTGGTGGTCGAACAGTTGAAATGTATACGTGGTTCATTACCGTATGACGAAGAACTTATTGCCAAAGTCAAAGCGGTTTATACCCGCCTATTGCCGGATTATCCCCGTTTTGAAATTGCAGAAAGTTTTTTCAATTCAGTATATTGCCGATTATTTCAGCATCGTAATTTGAAGCAAGAGAATTTATTTATCTTCTCTTCCCAGCCATTGCGCCGTTTTCGCAACATCTCACGGCCATTATCGCGGGATTTTTCTCCTGATGGCGATATCAAATCGATGTTACGAACCATCTTAAGTGATTTGCCGTTACGCCTGAGATGGGAGAATCTAGAACGGGATATTGGTTATACCACGCAGTATTTACAGGACACGTTTTCCCGAAATGATTTGTCGCAAGCAACATTTCAGATTGCTAATGAACTGTTTTACCGAAATAAAGCGGCTTGGTTGGTAGGCAAAATCAGGTTGAATGCGGCAGTTTATCCCTTTTTATTACCGATTCACCATAATGAATCCGGCTGTATTTTTATTGATACCTGTTTAACGCATCATGATGATGCCAGCATTGTGTTTGGTTTCGCCCGTTCTTACTTTATGGTTTATGCCCCTTTGCCAGCGGATATGGTGGAGTGGCTGCGTGAAATCCTGCCTGCCAAATCAACGGCTGAACTCTATATGGCAATTGGTTGCCAAAAACATGGCAAAACAGAATATTACCGCGAGTATCTGACATTTATTCACCACTCTCAGGAACAGTTTACAATTGCGCCGGGGGTGAAAGGGATGGTCATGTTGGTTTTTGCCTCACCGTCATTTGACCGGGTGTTTAAGGTCATAAAGGATAAATTTGCTCCCCAGAAAGAGGTTTCTCAGGAGCGGGTTCAGGAATGTTACCGATTGGTCAAGGAGCATGATCGGGTCGGAAGAATGGCAGATACACAGGAGTTTGAAAATTTTGTCATTGATAAACGCCATATCAGCCACGAGTTAATGGCCGAGCTGCAAAAAGAGATCCCGGCGAAACTGGAAGATTTAGGTGATCAGATCCTGATAAAACATCTTTATATGGAGCGAAAAATGATCCCTCTGAATATTTACATGGAACAGGTGGATGACGTTCACTTAAAAGATGTGGTAGAGGAATATGGCTATGCCATTAAGCAGTTAGCCGCAGCAAATATTTTTCCGGGAGATATGTTATTTAAAAATTTTGGCGTGACGCGGCATGGGCGGGTTATTTTCTACGATTATGATGAAATCTGTTATATGACTGAAGTGAATTTCCGCGATATTCCTGAGCCACGTTACCCGGAAGATGAGCTGGCGAGTGAGCCGTGGTACAGCGTCGCGCCCAACGATGTTTTTCCAGAAGAATTTCGTCACTTTTTATGCAGCGATAAGCGTATTCGTCAGTATTTTGAAGAGAGCCACAGTGATCTCTTTAAAGCTGGTTACTGGCGGGCATTACAGGCGCGCATCAAAGCCGGATATGTAGAGGATGTTTTCGCTTATCGTCTGAGGCAACGATTTTGTCAGCGTAATGAAAATATCAGGGAAGAATATCATCTTACGTAAGGTGCGTTATTTAAGGTGCATTATTTAAGGTAGATGGACGTAAGATAAATTGAATTATGCGGAATTCTATTATTTAAGATCCTAAATAAGAACTTAAATAATAGAATTTCCGCATTTGGCAAAACTTATGCCTTAGCGCCTGCAATTGCGGCCTGAGCTAATTCTGTAATATGCGCATAATCACCATTTTCCAAGGCATCGTTTGGCACTAACCATGAACCACCGATGCACAGGACGCTGTTCAGTGCCAGATAATCACGATAATTCTCCGGTGAAATCCCTCCCGTTGGGCAAAAACGCACTTGCGGGAATGGGCCTGCGATCGCTTTCAGTGCTTTCACTCCGCCATTGGCCTCCGCCGGGAAGAATTTGAAACAGTCTAAGCCATAGCTCATTCCCAGCATCAGCTCAGAAACCGTAGAGATTCCGGGGATAAGAGGAATCGAACCCGCAGTGGCAGCCTGTAACAGCGAATCAGTCAACCCTGGGCTAATGGCGAATTTTGCGCCGGCTTCGGTGACTGCCGCCAGTTGTTCCGGGTTAATCACCGTGCCAGCACCGATAATTGCGTCAGGAACTTCTCTGGCGATCAAGCGAATCGCTTCCAGCGCGCATTTTGTTCTCAGGGTCACTTCCAATACCCGTATACCACCGGCAACCAGCGCGTTAGCTAAGGGAACGGCATGTTCAATTTCATTGATGACAATCACAGGGACGACAGGACCATCGGTCAGGATGTTTTCTGCGGTTGTTTTCCAGTTATTCATTAGCAGTTTCTCTCGTCAAATCAGACACGAGGGATTTTAAATCCCTGATTATAAAAAGGTAATGCAGCATGCACCTTGTTCAGCCCCGGAAAGTTGAGAGCGTAAAGCCCCAAACAGCTCACGGCCACAACCAACATGCTCTGTACTTAAGTCGAGCTGATAAGGCACTCGTTGCGCCAATACCTTATCATCAACCAGTAAGCATAATTCACCTGTCCGGCCATTAACACGAATTAAATCACCATCCTGTATTCTGGCCAACATTCCACCCGAATTGGCTTCGGGAGTGACATGAATGGCGGAAGGGACTTTACCTGAAGCACCGGACAGGCGGCCATCAGTCACCAATGCAACTTTAAAACCGCGATCCATCAACACACCCAATGGTGGCATTAATTTATGCAACTCTGGCATACCATTAGCCTGCGGGCCTTGGTAACGGACAACCACAACACAATCACGATTTAATTTACCTGCCTCAAAAGCGGGCGCAATAGCGTGTTGGCTATTAAATACGACCGCAGGCGCTTCAACAATCAGATTATCTGCGGGTACTGCTGACGTTTTCATCACAGCACGACCGATATTTCCGGTCATCACTTTTGTCCCGCCATGATGCTCAAACGGTTTTTCGATGCAGGCAATAACACGATCGTCCAGTGAAGCATGGAGACCTTCACGCCATGCTAACTGCCCTTCATTGAGCCACGGCTCTTGGGTATAACGTTCTAATCCGAAGCCAGCAATGGTATTGACATCACGATGCAGTAAGCCGTTTTTCAGCAGCTCCCGGATAACTAACGCCACACCGCCAGCCGCCTGAAATTGGTTGATATCTGCCGGGCCATTGGGGTAAATACGGCATAACAACGGAATGACGTCTGAAAGTTCAGAAAAATCATCCCAATTAATGACGATCCCAGCGGCTTTCGCCATTGCAATCAAGTGCATGGTTAAATTTGTTGAACCACCGGTTGCCAGCAATGCGATGATACCATTCACCATCACTTTTTCATCAACCATTCTTCCTAACGGCAGGAAATTGCCTGAATTTTCAGTCAAACGGGTGATCTGCCGTGCAGCGGCATCATTTAAAGCATCACGCAGTGGTGTTTCGGGATGGATAAAAGAAGCGCCGGGCAAATGTAATCCCATCACTTCCATCACCATTTGGTTGGAATTGGCCGTGCCGTAGAACGTACAGGTTCCGATACCGTGATAAGACGCCGCTTCCGATTCCAACAGTGCCTGACGATCAGCCTTACCTTCGGCATAAAGCTGGCGGATGCGCACTTTTTCTTTGTTAGGTAACCCGCTGGCCATTGGCCCGGCAGGAACAAAAACGGCCGGTAAGTGACCGAATGACAACGCCGCCATGACCAGACCCGGCGCAATTTTATCGCAGATACCTAAATACAGTGCACCATCGAACATATTGTGGGATAGCCCAACGGCAGCAGACATGGCTATCACATCACGACTGAGCAGGGATAACTCCATTCCATCCTGACCTTGTGTCACGCCATCACACATGGCAGGAACACCGCCTGCAACCTGACCGACCGCACCGGCTGCCCGCAGAGCCTCTTTCAGTTTTTGTGGATAATTTTCATAGGGCTTATGAGCCGAAAGCATATCATTGTAAGAGGTGATGATAGCAATGTCGTTGTGTACCATATTCTTCAATGCAACTTTATCGTCACTCTGGCAGGCAGCAAAACCATGAGCCAGATTTCCACATGCCAATTGAGAACGATGGACGGTTTTTGACCGGGCAGATTCAATACGCTCCAGATAACGTTTACGCGTCTCTTTTGAACGCTCAATAATACGTTGTGTAATCCGTTCGACAGTTTGGTTGATAGCTGTGCTGTTCTGGTTTGTTGTTATGTGATTTACTGTCATGATCGTGGCTCCCGCTATTTGCTTCCAACGCCGTACTTTCCAACATCGGTTTCCAACATTATCAAAGTATGTCATTAACGCGTGTGATGGCTTTTTGTTACTGGTCAGTCTGTTACTGGTCAATCTGTTACTGGTAATAAAGTTACCGGTAACATTGTTAATACAATAGTCAGAGGATGCAATTAACTTTTATCGCCAACACCGCTTATCTGTGATCTATATCAATTTTATGAGCTGAAACGTAACAGCTTATCAACAAATTGCATTTTTAAGCGAAATTCAGTGGAATTTCACTTAATGCCGCCGTATTCCTGACTCACTTTTTTTGCAGCTCGCATAACAAGCGCACCAAATTCAGTCACTCGATCATCAGAGATGCGTGATATCGGGCCGGAGATAGAAATCGCAGCAAAAGCCTCATGATGTTCATCGTAGATACAGGCGGCAATGCAGCGTAGCCCAAGTGCGTGTTCTTCATCATCGAATGAAAACCCCTGCTTGCGGATCTGCTCAAGGTCTTCTTTCAATGCAGCGGCGGTGGTGTGAGTGTATTGCGTATAGGCGTGTAACCCTTTTTTATGCAGTAATTGCAGGCATTTTTGTTCAGATAGGGTGGAAAGGAGCGCTTTACCTGCACCAGAGGCGTGCATCGGCAACAGCCCACCAATCGGGGCAGACATACGCATCAAGGCGTTACACTGCACCTGATCGACAATCACGGCCTCATATTCATCAATATTGAAGATAGCGAGATTGACGGTTTCGCCGGAATCTTCCATTAACTGACGCAGAATCGGGTGAACCAGCACCATCAGGTTACGGCTTTGCAGAAAGCTACTGCCGACCACAAAAGCATGTGATGCAATCACCCATAATCCTAAATCACCCATCTGACGGACAAAACCGTGCTGCTGCAATGTTGTTAAAAGGCGGTGAGTGGTGGAATTAGGCAGACCCGCCTGAATAGCCAGATCCGTCAATGCAACGCCATTGTGCGAATCAGAAATGAATTTCAAAAGAGATAAGCCTCGGCTTAAGGACTGCACCTGTCCACCAGTGGTGGTGCTGTTAGCGGTTATTTTGGTTGTCGTCGTTTTCGTTTTCTTGGGGCGTTTGCTGGTAATAGCAGAGCTCATAAGATTCCCTCTAAATTATCATCTCATTATGGATAGAGTGGTGAGAGTTAAAATGGAACTTGTTTTCGTTTTTCTATTATGGATGAAAATGGAGTGAAAAACACATCCGATGAGTGAAGAATAAACGAGCACGGTTATAACTTGAAGAAGGCGAATTCTTAGACTAAACCGATATCTAGGGGATTTTATTTGGTAATCACCGTCATAGAGCGATAAAGGAGAATTAATGCCTTCAGATAATACCAGTGCTTCTTCCCTATTTACCGCCGGAGAGCGGGTAACTGTACCAGCCAATTCTCTGAGTTTTCTTGAAGGAGTGGCAATGATAGTCGGCACTAACATTGGTGCTGGCGTGTTATCCATTGCTTATGCCTCAAGAAAAGCGGGTTTTATGCCGCTGTTATTCTGGCTGGTGCTGGTGGGTGTTCTGACCACCATCACCATGTTGTATGTCGCCGAATCCACTCTACGCACCCGCACCCATTTGCAGCTTAGTGGTCTGGCGAAACGCTATGTTGGCAACGTGGGCGCATGGCTGATGTTTATGTCAGTGTGTATTAACAGCGTGGGAGCATTGACTGCCTACATGACCGGCAGTGGCAAATTGTTGCAGTCATTGTTGGGGATCTCGCCGACACTTGGCAGCCTGCTGTTCTTCGTGCCTGCGGCGGGAGTGCTGTATCTTGGTTTGAAAGCCATTGGGCGGGGCGAAAAATTTATCAGCATTGGCATGGTCGTGATGCTGTCTGCGTTGGTGGCCGCGACGCTACTGAAAGACAGCGCTCAGATGAGTTACTTGCTGGACGGAGACTGGCATTTTATGGTTCCGGTGTTCAATGTGGTGGTATTTTGTTTCTCGGCGCAATATATCGTACCGGAAATGGCCCGTGGTTTTGCCTATAAGCCGGAACAGCTGCCGAAAGCGATTATCGTCGGTATGGTCGTAACCTTTGCGCTACTGGCGCTGGTGCCGATGTCCGTGATTGCACTGAACGGAACGGACAACATTTCCGATGTGGCAACGATTTCCTGGGGACAAGCGTTGGGGCAATGGGCATTCTTCTCCGCCAATATCTTTGCGTTGTGCGCAATGCTGACCTCTTATTGGGGGTTGGGTGGCAGCTTCCTGACCAATATTTTTGATAAGTTCCGATTGGGCAACGATGAGCAGCCATTGCGCCGTTTCGGCGTACTGTTGCTGGTGGTGATCCCTCCGTTTATGCTGGCTTACAGCGGTTTGGTGTCGTTTGTTAATGCGTTGTATTTCGCCGGCGTATTCAGCGGAGTGATTTTGTCTATCATGCCTATCCTGATCTTACGCGGCGCTCGTCAGCACGGCGACCAGATCCCGCGCTGGCAGTGCGGCTGGATTACGCATCCACTGCTGCAAATAAGCATCGTGCTGGTATATCTGGCCAGCGCAGTGTATGCCGTCGCATCATTACTGGGTTACCTGCCTTCTGGATGGTGATCGCAAATCGCAAATGTGTTACGGATGATAAACCAAAAGCTCTGTTTGGGAATTAAGACTTCATGCACGATAAATATTATCAATAAAGCTATATGCTTTTTCATCATAGTGAGAGTATCTAAAGTGATCTTTCCTTATTCCGCGCACCGCGCGGGATAAGGAATACTCCTATTATTTTGAAAAATTATTTAGAGTATTCACTTGCACTAATTGTTAAACTGCCGAAAAAGCCCGAAGCCCTTTGGAGTTATGATGAGTCACTTACCCGTAATCGTTGGTCTGGGTGGTATCAATGCGGCAGGAAGAAGTTCTGGATACCACGGATATAAACGTATTGTATCAAATAGCCTGAATGACAAAATAATGGCCGATACATGGAACGATTTATGTCATCGGATGGGAATTATCCATGGCGCGAAATCTATAACAGACGCGCATATTGAACAAGCAAAAAATGGCACACTGATTAGAAAAATAATGCTTTTCGATACACAGAAAGTGCCGGTTAATAAAATCATTGCCAATGCTGATAAAGACTCAGCGCAATTACTGCAATCTACTTATACTTCCGTCCCTGTACCCAGCGCCGGGCAATTACCGGAAGGGTTTGATATAGGGGCGTTATATCATGCCCATAATCATCCGCGTGGTTTGCGTATGACGGTCTACGGTGCTTCTGATTTACTCAATTCCATCGGAATTGCATGGTCAGAAATATCTTCATTGGTCGCGCCGGATGAAATTTCTGTTTATGCCAGTAGCGCAGTAGGGCAAATAGATCAGTTTTCATTGTCAGGGTTAATCGGTAATCCGCTGAATGGTTTGCGCGTTAGCTCCAAAATGCTGCCCCTTTCCTTACCCGATATGCCAGCCGATTTTATTAATAGCTATGTGATCAACAGCATAGGAAATACCTCTGCCAATATCGGCGCCTGTGCCAGCTTTCTGTATAACCTCAAACAGGGAGTTAGTGACATTAAGCAAGGTAAGGCAAAGATCTGTTTGGTGGGATGTGCTGAGGCACCGGTTGTACCTGAAATACTGGATGGGTTCCTGATGATGGGTGCTCTCGCGGATGAACATAAACTTTGTAAACTGGATGGCACTGATACTGTCGATTACCGTCGTACTTGTCGGCCCTTTTCCACTAACGTCGGGTTAACGCTCGCCGAAGCATCACAGTTTGTGCTGCTGATGAGTGATGACCTTGCCCTGCAATGTGGCGCTAATATTCTTGGTTCGGTGCCTGATGTTTTTGTGAGTGCCGATGCAAATAAAAAATCGATCTCTTCTCCCGGCGTTGGCAACTATATCACGATGATGAAAGCAGCTTCTCTCGCTAACAGTTTGCTGGATGGGAAATTACAGCACTCTTACGTTCAGGCGCACGGTACTGGAACACCGCAAAACCGGGTGACTGAAAGTCATATCATCAATGAAGTTGCTAAGGTTTTTGGTCTTCATCACTGGGATGTCACCGCGATTAAAGCCTATGTTGGCCACTCATTTTCTGCTTCGGCAGGCGATCAGTTGGCGAATACCCTTGGGGCTTGGCAATATGGGTGGATACCCGGCATTAAAACGATTGATCACATTGCTGAGGATGTGCATGCAACCCACCTGAACATTCTGATGCAGGATAAGTTTATCGGTGAGCAGGGTAAAGATATGCGTGCCACTATTATTAATTCCAAAGGATTTGGCGGCAATAATGCCAGCGCTGTTATTTTATCTCCACAGCAAACCATGCAGATGCTGAGCAAAAAGCACGGCAATTCATCTGTCAGTAGCTATCATCTGCGTAATCAGGCTGTTAAGAGCGAAAGTGAAAAGCAGGATCAGGCCACTTGCCGTGGTGAAGAATCGGTGATTTACGATTTCGGCAACTCTGTGATGCAGGCATCAGACCTGAAACTTTCGCGTCAGGAAGTCACCGTAGCAGGGCACAGGCATGCCATAAAACTGCCGAATGCAGAAGAGTTCAACGAATTTTTGTAGAAAAACCATCATAATTGACTGAAAAACCTGACCATCACTGAAAAAGATCAATGATGGTCAGATACCGTTATACTCGTCGTCTTTCAGATGCAACCCGAAATCCATAGAGCATAAAATTATCGCCAAATCACAAAATTTGCCTACTTATCGCGTCAATTTCTTGCCGCCATTTTTCCTGCAAAGCGGGTTTTTGATGTTTTGGCTTTCTGCTTAAATCCTCTTGTAAAAGTTGTTCCAACTCGACTAAACGTTGCAACAGAACTTCATCATTCCAGTTCGTAGCGGATTCTTGCTTTTTACCATCAGGCCGTTGCTGGCCGGGTTTATCTGAATAGTTTCCCTTGGCGAGCAACGAATAGATATCTTCTATATTGTGGTATTCGGTTAATTCTCCATGATTAATCAACCAGAAGCGATTACAGCTTTGCTCAATCAGTGTGCGATCATGGCTGACAACCAAGGCACCGCCTTTATACTCTTGCAGGGTCGCAAAAAGCTCTTCTTTGCCCTCCAAATCAAGATGGTTAGTTGGTTCATCAAGAAACAGCAAATGGTAGCGTGCCAGTGTTAAGCCGACGAATAATAAACGCGCCCGTTCTCCACCACTGAGCGATGCCACTTTCTGCTGATGCCTTTGATACTCAAAGCCTGCGCTGATCAGCGCCCGTTTTCGCTGTTCATCACTGGTTGGTGCAAAACGGCTTAACGCATCACTCAGTGTTTCATTATCCTTAATTTGCTCCAGCGATTGATCGTAATAACCAAGCCGACATTGCTGGTGGTAATCCATATCCGACACGGTTTTGTCCTGACCCGTTTTTTCCAGATAGGCGGCATACAGGGATTTCAGCAACGTCGATTTACCACTGCCGTTATTACCCAAAATAGCGATCTTATCGCCGCTCTTGACCTGCTTTGACAGCACTTCAAACAGAACAATATCAGTACCTGATGGTGTCACTGCCATCTGTTCAACATTCAGTAATCGGTTAGCAGGCAGAGCATCTCCCTGAAGAGCCAGCTTCCACGGTGTGCCCTGAGTGAGCCGAGTTTGTTGCTCTTCAAGGCGTTGTTTACGTGCCTGCATGGTCTTTGCTTTGCGGGAAAGATCCGGGTTATCGTAAGTTTTCCCCCATACCGCTAACCGCACTGCGCTCTGTTCCAATCGGTCGATCTCTTTCTGCTCACTGGCGTGACGCTGAAGATCCGTTTGATCACGTTCAAACAGCGCTTGTCTTGCCTGAGAGCAGGGCATGGCGAAGTGATATAAGGTTTTATCCCGCATGATCCAAGTGGTGTTAGTGACCTTATCCAGCAAGGTTTGGTCATGAGACACCAACACAAAAGCCCCTTTCCATTGCGATAAAAAAGACTCCAGCCATAGCAGAGAAGCCAGATCCAGATGGTTACTCGGCTCGTCCAATAGCAATAAATCGGGCTGCTGGATCACGGCACGCCCCAGCAGCAAACGCATATGTTGCCCACCGCTGAGATTGCTGATAGGAGATTGCCAGTTTGGTTGAGCAAAACCCAGTTCAGATAGCAGAAGTTCGGCCCGCCAAATTTCATCAGGTTTAACTTTCTCAGCCATTGCTTCTAACAACGTCGCTTTTTGTAGAGATAAGGGTAAATGCTGTTCGACGTATGCCAAAACGCACTGGCTCGCAACAGTGATGTTACCGCTGTAATCTTCCTTATTACCGCTGAGTAATTTCATCAGGGTACTTTTACCACAGCCGTTATGACCAATAAGGCCGATTTTGTCATCCCGGTTCAGGGTAAATGTCACATCTTCAAACAAAGGCGTTGAAGAAAAAGCAATAGAAAGTGATTGTGCAGATAAATAAGTACTCATAATTAACTCAAGAATTTTGGGTGTAAAACACCGTTGTCAGATGCTGACAATAATTCTTCGAGCTTGAGAAATAATAATTCAGGGCTATTAATTTACTGTTTTATATCAGTAAACTTAGCATTATAAATAATGCCATATGAATAATGCCTTATGCTCAAGCTGAAATTATTGCAGCGTTATGCCACAAACTCTTGAGCAAGTTTCTATCGCCAAATAAGCGAGCGTTAAATAAACGCTGCGTAGACATCAGAAACCTCCTTTTTTATCTGAGAAAGTCATAAAACCTTCTGGTTATTCGATGAACACAGAATATAAATGGTTTTTTAATTAAAGCAAATAAATCAGGCAATCTGTTTGAAAAAGTGCGTTCGGCTTCGCACATATTATGTAAATGTAATGAATTGTTTTATTTATCATGGAGATCTGATCGCAAAATTGTCTTTGTTGATAATTTCTATCAGAAAATCGATTAAATTAAGCACTGCACCTAACAGAATTGTTCGAATGACTCCCATCCTTGATATTCGTGTGCCGGTAAGCACCAATTAACATATCAATTTCTGCGTTTCCCAAGCCATGACCGACAGCGATGATTGAGGTTATTTATATTCTTTCAAAAGATGTATTAATTCCTTTTATAATTGGTTTATATGTTTTTTCATAATAGAGAGAGTATCAGTCGTGATTATTCCTTATCCTGCGCGTCACGCGGGATAAAGAATAATCCTATCATTATGGAAAGCTATTTAGCTATTAATTAAATAATTATAATTATCTGTATTAAGATGTTTTTAATAACATCATAAATAATTGTTTGAAATAATAAAGATGGTTATTAATTTACTTTATTCTACAATGTAAAATAAAGGAATAAAGGAATAAAGGAATAAAGGAATAAAGGAATAAAGGAATAAAGGAATAAAGGAATAAAGGAATAAAGGAATAAAGGAATAAAGGAATAAATAAATCTATATAATTATATTGTAAATGACAATTATTATTTATATTCTTAATTCTTCAAGTTATCTCTCTATACAAATACAAATTTCAGTTTGCAAAACTGTGTCGTGAAAAAAGTATCGTACAAAATCATGTAAAGATTTATATTTCAACGCACAGCGGGGAAATATAAACATATATTGAAAAGTAATTGATATAATACTTAATAAAAATAGTTTATTATCACAATATATTATTAATACAGTGACAATTCCTATATTTTTTATAGTGTAATTCCATATAAAATATGTTGTTATAAAAAATAAATAGCTACCGGGTTAATAAAAATACAGTGTTAACAAATAAAATAAAAAAGACCCCGTATATACGGGGTCTTAATATTAATACTTAAAGATAATTAACGTTATTCTCAGAACGGAATATCGTCATCAAAATCCATTGGAGGTTCATTGCCCTGCGGAGCAGGAGATTGCGCCGGGCGAGATGGCTGCATACCGCCACCACTGAATTGCTGAGATGCCTGTGGTTGTTGCGGTTGCCCCCAACTACCTTGTGCCGGTGCATTCTGAGCAACGCCGCCACGGGCACCTAGCATTTGCATTGAGCCGCCGATCGGGTTGACTACCACTTCAGTAGTGTAACGCTCCTGACCATTCTGGTCCTGCCATTTGCGGGTCTGCAAAGCGCCTTCGATGTAGACCTGAGAGCCTTTACGCAAATATTCACCGGCAATTTCTGCCAGTTTGCCGAAAATCACAACACGGTGCCATTCGGTTTTGTCTCTCATCTCACCGGTTTGCTTATCACGCCAGCTCTCGGACGTTGCCAGAGTAATGTTGGCAATGGCTCCACCGTTCGGCATATAGCGAACCTCCGGATCCTGCCCCAAATTACCCACTAAAATAACTTTGTTTACGCCTCTGCTGGCCATTGGGAATACTCCTGATGAAATGATTTTTTGCTAAAAAACGGAATTCAGTAATTATACTCTATGGATTTCAAATTGCGTCGCGGCGGCAAGAGAACGTACACCGGGAGCATAGATAACTATGTGACCGGGGGGCGTGAGCGCAGCCAACAAAGAGGCAGTTTGAAAGACGACGAGTATATAAGCAAAGTAGTTTACCATGCGAGGTATAACTTTAAATAAAAACCCGTTTTATCATACTTTGCGAAACGCATCGTACTTTATCCTCCTCATTTTTCATGTTGTTACACGGTTATTACCCCTAACAGTTATACACCAACACAGCAAGCTGAGCCGCTTACATATACACTCTAATGGCGATCGCATAAATCTCTGTTAAATACTGTATATTCATTCAGCAGACTTTGTGCAATAATGCTACGTTTATTCGTTGAGCACGTTCAATAATCTGGGTAATGGTAAATGGATAATATCGAAGTTCGGGGCGCCCGCACCCATAATCTCAAAAATATCAATCTGATAATTCCCCGTGACAAACTCATTGTCATTACGGGATTATCTGGCTCCGGCAAGTCTTCTCTGGCTTTCGATACATTGTATGCAGAAGGCCAGCGTCGCTATGTAGAGTCACTTTCTGCATACGCCCGTCAGTTTTTATCGCTGATGGAAAAGCCGGATGTCGACCATATCGAAGGCCTGTCTCCAGCCATTTCCATTGAGCAAAAATCAACGTCCCATAACCCGCGCTCAACTGTCGGAACAATCACTGAAATTCACGATTATCTTCGCCTGCTGTTTGCCCGTGTCGGCGAGCCTCGCTGCCCTGATCACGATATTCCATTGGCGGCTCAAACCGTCAGCCAGATGGTTGACAATGTGCTGGCGTTGCCGGAAGGGGAACGTTTGATGCTATTGGCTCCGGTGGTCAAAGAGCGTAAAGGTGAGCATTCCAAATTGTTGGATAACCTTGCTGCACAAGGCTATATTCGTGCCCGTATTGATGGCGAAGTGTGCGACCTTTCTGATCCACCAAAATTGGAGTTACAGAAAAAACACACGATTGAAGTCGTGATTGATCGCTTCAAGGTTCGTGCAGATTTGGCTCAGCGTCTGGCTGAATCTTTCGAAACCGCATTAGAGCTTTCCGGTGGTACTGCGGTTGTTGCCAATATGGATGATGCACAGGCCGAAGAGTTGGTTTTCTCGGCGAATTTTGCCTGTTCAATATGTGGTTACAGCATGAGTGAGCTGGAACCGCGCCTGTTTTCTTTCAACAACCCGGCGGGAGCTTGCCCGACTTGTGACGGTTTGGGTATTCAGCAGTTTTTCGATCCTGAGCGGGTAATCCAAAATAGCCATATTTCCCTTGCGGGTGGCGCTATTCGTGGCTGGGATCGCCGCAATTTCTATTATTTCCAGATGCTGCAATCGCTGGCCGATCACTATAAATTCGATATTGAAATGCCATTTGATGATTTAAGTTCTGCGATGAAAAAAGTGGTGTTATACGGCTCAGGTAAAGAATCCATCGAATTTAAATATATCAACGACCGTGGCGACAAAACGGTGCGGCATCACCCATTCGAAGGTGTTCTTCCCAATATGGAGCGACGCTATAAAGAGACTGAATCTTCGGCGGTTCGGGAGGAATTGGCAAAATATATCAGTAGCCGCTCCTGTATTAGCTGTTCAGGCACTCGTCTGCGTAAAGAGGCGCGTTTTGTCTTTATCGAAAATACCACATTGCCGCAGATTTCTGATTTCAGCATCGGCCACGCGATGGCGTTTTTTCAGAACATCACATTAAGCGGGCAACGCGCTAAAATTGCTGAAAAAATCCTGAAAGAGATCCGTGATCGTCTGAAATTTTTGGTGAATGTAGGGCTGAATTATCTGACGCTTTCCCGTTCAGCCGAAACATTGTCCGGTGGTGAAGCGCAGCGGATCCGGTTAGCAAGTCAGATTGGCGCGGGTCTGGTTGGCGTTATGTATGTACTGGATGAACCTTCAATTGGTCTTCATCAACGCGATAATGAACGTTTGCTGGAAACGTTGCTGCATCTGCGCAATTTGGGGAATACCGTTATTGTTGTTGAACATGATGAAGATGCCATTCGTGCCGCTGACCACATTATTGATATCGGGCCGGGAGCCGGTGTGCATGGTGGCGAGATTGTCGCTGAAGGGACGCTCGATGATATTATGCTCAGCCCGAAGTCTCTCACCGGAAAATTCCTGAGCGGTGAATGTCAGATAGCCATTCCTGAGCAGCGCGTTGTGGCTGACCCGAATAAGATGCTGACCTTAATTGGTGCGAAAGGAAATAACCTGAAAAATGTGACCCTGAACTTGCCTGTGGGCCTGTTCACCTGTATCACGGGCGTTTCAGGTTCCGGCAAATCAACGCTGATCAATGATACGTTATTCCCGATTGCTCAGCGCCAATTAAACGGGGCAACCACCGCTAACCCTGCTCCTTATCTGGACATTCAGGGCCTTGAATACTTTGATAAAGTTATTGATATTGACCAAAGTCCGATCGGCAGAACACCCCGCTCAAATCCGGCCACTTATACCGGCGTTTTTACCCCTGTGAGAGAATTATTTGCCGGTGTGCCTGAATCCCGTACCCGTGGTTACACCCCCGGCCGTTTCAGTTTCAATGTGAAGGGTGGCCGCTGTGAGGCCTGTCAGGGTGATGGTGTCATCAAAGTTGAAATGCACTTTTTGCCTGATGTTTATGTTCCCTGCGATCAATGTAAAAGCAAGCGCTATAACCGTGAGACGCTGGAAATCAAATATAAAGGGAAAAATATCAATGAAGTACTGAATATGACCATTGAAGAAGCGCGTGATTTTTTCGATGCAGTGCCTGCACTTGCCCGTAAGTTACAAACTTTGATGGATGTTGGTCTTTCCTATATCCGGCTTGGGCAATCTGCGACCACACTTTCAGGCGGAGAAGCACAACGGGTCAAGCTGGCGCGCGAATTATCCAAACGTGATACAGGTCAAACCCTCTATATTCTTGACGAACCCACAACTGGGTTACATTTTGCCGATATTCAACAATTACTGTTAGTTCTGCATCAATTGCGGGATCAGGGAAATACGATTGTTGTGATCGAACACAATCTGGATGTAATTAAAACGTCAGACTGGATTGTCGATCTTGGCCCAGAAGGTGGCAGTGGCGGAGGTGAGATACTGGTATCTGGAACACCGGAAGAAGTGGCGGAGTGTGAGAAGTCCCATACAGCACGCTTTCTTAAGCAAATTATTAATAAAAATTAATTGATAAGATTGTATTTCAATCAACAATAAACCTCCTTTTTCTGGGAGGTTTTATTTTTTTATTATCGCTATTTTAATGTAATAAACATCTTTCCTGCTGTAATAACAAACAAAACATCTCTTCTTATATCAATCTGATATTGTTGTTCTAAGATTATTATTACATCAGTCGCCTTTCAAGATGCGTCTTATATCTCTCCACGCTGCGGAAAAATATAAGTACTAACATGGCCTTGTAGGATAATCTCTTACAAAACATGCCATTACAAGGCATGGCTTTGCAAGCCGCAACTTGAAATTAGATTGGTATGAATTTACGTAAGATGAATAAATCACATTAGTGTGCATTAATTTCATAATGATATAATATATCCTGTAAATTTATGATGGAGATGAAATATGTATATGTTTTTACCATTCTTAATTGCGCTGGCTATTATTATTACGGTTGTTGCTGGCAAGAAAAAACTAACCTATGCGTTATGGGTTGTTTTATTAATCGTCACGGTATTTTGGTTTAAATATCACGCTACTGATGCACTAAACCTTTCTTTTTAACCGGAGGCCGTAATGAACAACTCTATGTCAGAATCGCGCAATCTAAGCCCCGCTATTGTTATGAATATACTGGGTTTATTTGGTATTTGTGTCATTTTAATTGTTGCGTTTTATTATCAATTGGGACGTTTTGAACTTCCCTGCCCACTGTGTCTGTTGCAACGCGTGGGTATCATCATGATCGGTTTTGGTTTTCTGTTTAATATTTATTTTGGTGTTAAAAATACTCACTACAGCTTCTCTTTATTGGGCTGTATCGTCACTGGTTTTGTTGCCATGCGTCAGGTTTCTTTACATATCCTGCCGGGAGATACAGGGTATGGTTCCACATTTTTTGGGCTGCATTTCTATACGTGGGCGGCGGTTTTATCCATTATTACTATCATTGCTATCGCGATCATTATGCCTCTGAAAGCAGGCAATGATAATGCAGCAAAAAATTCACCACACATACTCGGCAAACTTGCGATGGGATTGTTCGCAATCTTAATCGCCGCTAATCTGGTTTCTACCGTGTTGGAGTGTGGCAGCGGGCAGTGTGATGATAACCCGACGTTTTATCAATTGTTAAAACAGTAATGGTGGGTTATTGCCATAAGAAAAAAGAAGGCGGCCAAGTTTACCGCCTTCTTTTTTTTACAAATTACGTCGAAAAGATATTCGCATATCAATTGAGTTAATCTGAATGAATCATTGTTGAATTGATGAAATAACAAACTTCATGCGCCTCATCCGGTGTTGGAATTTCCAGTTGAGATAGCATTCGATCCAGCACTTTATCTGGCACAACATACTGACGATTTTTGTTTTGTCGCCGCCATTGTTGGTAATCATGTTCAATATAGACAATCTTAACTCTGGCGTTATAGCTGACAAATAGCTTGATAAGCTGCTGGCGTATTTTCCCTGTCAGGCTGGTTGCATTCCAGATAAAATCTTGCCGATTACGTAGTTTTTCTCTGGCCTGCTGCTTTGCTTGTTGTACAACCCAGCCAGTGGTATTTCTGTCTCCGGGGTTTATTTGATGTTCACGACGAATCGCATCCAAACTAATAACGTGCTGATCGGGATAATATTGCTGGATAAAATGATCTTTTCCCATACCCGGCAACCCACACAATAAAATGACCTGACTGCCATAATCGTCATAAGGTTGATAATCCGATCGCTCACTTTTGGTAGAAAAATAGTGAAAGCGAGCTTCCGGAGAAGAAAATTGCCGTGAATTACGCCAACATTTTTGCTCGTGGCAATAAAGTTCAAATAATTCGATACGCTCTAACAATTCCAGTTCATCATGGCATTTTCGCCCTAAAACGTCTGCTTTTGCCAGTAAAGCCAATAGATAAGTATCAACACGTAATGATGCTGCCAGCAATGCTTTCTGTGGCTCAGGTTTTTCCATTAGCCACAGTGGCAACCCATGAAAACGTACCAACGCGGCAATATGCTCACGTATGGCAAAGGGAGTAACAATTTGCTGAAATAAGATTTGTCGGGTAGTCAGTTCACCTTTACGGGCATGGCCGGGAGAGATGATACGTCCATCCCAATCCAATTTTGTTGTACTTCGTTTTTCCACATCATGCAGCAGGGCCGATGTCCAAAGAATTTCCTGTTGCTCTCTCTCCAGCACTTGATATTCAGGTAATTGCTCTAACGCGGCTAGCACCATTTGGGTATGAATCGCAACATCGCCTTCAGCATGGTGAACAGGATCTTGCTGAACGCCATTCATATCAGCAATAAAAGGAAATGTTTCAGATAGATAACGCCATGTCTTATCTTTACTAAATACCCAACTCATTTTCTTTCTCCCTCCAACTTGGATTCAAAATAGAGAGGTGCTCGTTGCCAATGCTGTTTCCACATGATTAATTCGATCATCACTGGTTGTGCCTGGTGAGAATGGGTAATGAAAAGTTCTGCCGTATTTTCTTGATTGCATATCCATAATGCTTAACTCTTTAAAATTATCCCAGTAAAAGTGTATTTACACGTTTACAGATTAATGTTTTTTCAATCATTCATGAAAGATTTCAAGAGTTGGTATTACATTTTCTTTATTCCGTTATGATTAATATTTTGACTTCAGAAAATTAATTCAGGCGTTGATTGTATTTAATATCAATGTGAAAGGAAAAAATATTTTTGCTCACTATACAGAAAATATATCTCCCCGCATAGGGGAGATATAAGAGGCATCTTAAAAGGTGACGTATATATACCCGTGGTCTTTCAAGTTGCCTCTTTGTTGGCTTCGCTCGCTTGCCGCCGCGATGCAACTTGAAATCCATAGGGTATAGTCAGGGACAGTATTACCGATTGACTGCGGCAAATGCCTCTGTAATACGCTGTATATTATTGTGGTTCACACCCGCCATACAAATTCTGCCGGAACCGACCAGATAAATACCAAATTCTTCACGCAGGCGATTAATCTGTTCAACGTTAAACCCGGTATAGCTGAACATACCGCGCTGTTTTAGAAAATGATCAAAGTTTTTTTCTGGTAACGCGCTGTTCAGGGCAGTGACTAATACGGTACGCATTTCTTGAATACGTAAGCGCATCTGCTCGACTTCTTCCAGCCATTGTGCTTTTAGTAATGGGTCTGCCAATACTCTTGCCACAATTTGAGCGCCAAAATTCGGTGGACTGGAGTAGATTCTACGTACGCAGGCTTTCAGTTGCCCCAAAACACATTCACTTTCTTTTTCGCTGTCGCAAATAATGGATAACCCACCGACACGCTCACCATACATCGAAAAAATTTTCGAAAATGAGTTACTGACAAAGCAGGGTAACCCTGCATTCGCCATAGCCCGAATCGCATAAGCATCTTCTTCCATGCCATCTGCAAACCCTTGATAGGCAATATCAAGAAATGGAATCAATTCGCGCTCTTTAGCAACTTGAACCACTTGATCCCACTGATCACGAGTCAAATCTGAACCTGTCGGATTATGGCAACAAGGGTGCATTAAAATGATGCTTTTTGCCGGTAATTGACGGAATTTTTCCAGCATTTCGGCAAATTTTATCCCTTTGGTTTTATCGTCAAAGTAGGGGTAATAATTCACTTTTATGCCTGCGCCAGAGAAGATAGAGGCATGGTTTTCCCATGTCGGATCACTGCACCATACTTCGGAATCAGGAAAATAACGGTGCAGAAAGTCAGCACCCACTTTTAGTGCGCCTGAGCCGCCAACTGTCTGGATTGTAACTATACGATTTTGTTGCAACAACGGGTGATCTTTACCGAACAGTAATTCCTGAATTGCCTCCCGGTAAGCCAGTAGGCCTTCCATGGGAAGATAAAGGGAAGCCGACGGTGGCAACGCTCTCATTTGCTCTTCTGCGATTGCCACCGCCTGCAAACGAGGTATGATACCTTGTTCATTGTAATACAGCCCAATACTCAAATTCGTCTTTTCTACACGGGCATCTTTTCTAAATACTTCCAACAATGAAAGAATAGGATCACCTGCATAGGCATCGATATGCTGAAACATGATGTTTACTCCCTGCTATTTGGTTGGGTATTCGTATAAAATTTAATTATATATAAGTGCGGTTATATAAAACTAAAACGTACTCGCGGGCAAGATAATACTATTGGCTATTCACCCTGCCGCTCATCCTGCTATTCATCCAGATACTCCATTGCAACACGCGAGGTCAGTTTTGTGATAAGTTCATAGGCACTAATCCCTGTGTGTTCTGCAATTTCTTCAACAGGCAAAACTGCTCCCCAGAGGATCACGTCATCGCCGACTTTATCCCGGCAATCTGGTCCTAAATCTATCGTAATCATATCCATGGAAACCCGACCAACAAGGGGAACTTCGCGGCCGTTGATAAATACCGGTGTGCCTGAAGAGGCACTGCGAGGGTAGCCATCACCATATCCGATTGCCACCACGCCTAAATAAGTATCGCGTTCACTAACCCACGTACCACCGTAACCGACTGATTCACCCGATTTGTGTTGACGTACAGCAATTAAACTGGATTTTAATGTCATCGCAGGCATTAAGTTGAAATCATCCGCTGTCTTATCGGCTATAGGCGATGCACCGTATATCATGATGCCGGGGCGAACCCAGTCCAGATGTGCTTGTGGCCACAGTAAAATTCCGCCAGACGCTGAAATGGATTTTTCACCGGATTTGCCCGCAACAAATGACATAAACTGTTCTACTTGCAGGTGCGTTGTATCCACCAAAGGTTCATCTGCACGGCTAAAGTGACTAATGATATTTACGGGTTGCTCAACGTTGCGGCAACGGCACAAACGTTGATAAAAATCTTCCGCTTCATCAATGCGAACCCCTAAACGGTGCATTCCGGTATCCAGTTTCATCCATACTTTCACCGGATGGGTGAGTTCTGTCTGTTCCAGCGCTTCAAGTTGTTCGATACTATGCACGACGGTTTCAATGTGATTGACAACCAGAATCGGCAAATCTGAAGCGCCCAAAAAACCTTCTAATAGCAGGATGGGTTTGATGACTCCACCGCTGCGCAGAGCCAGTGCTTCCCCTATCCGTGCCACACCGAAACAGTCGGCATCTTCCATGGTGTAAGCCGTTTCCAATAAACCATGTCCATAGGCGTTTGCTTTCACAACTGCAATCAGTTTGCTATTCGGTGCTTTCACCCGAACCTGTTGCAGGTTATGTCGCAGAGCGCGGCGATCAATAACAGCAGTTGCCGCTTTCATATGTCCCCTTTTTATGTTTTTTTCTAGTTAGTTGTTTTTTTGATAGGTCCGTTTATTCATCGCTATAGCTTGGCCCTGCATAGTTATCGAACCGTGACCATTGCCCATTGAATGTCAGCCGTACCGTACCGATAGGGCCATTACGTTGCTTGCCGAGGATGATTTCTGCGACACCTTTCAGCTCGCTGTTATCGTGATAAACCTCATCACGATAGATAAACATAATTAAGTCAGCATCCTGCTCGATAGAGCCGGATTCACGCAGATCGGAGTTGACCGGACGTTTATCTGCCCGCTGTTCCAGACTACGGTTAAGCTGGGATAGCGCAACAACCGGGACTTGCAGTTCTTTTGCCAGTGCTTTGAGTGAGCGGGATATTTCCGCAATTTCTAATGTGCGGTTGTCGGAGAGAGAAGGCACCCGCATTAATTGCAGATAGTCAATCATAATCATACTCAGCCCGCCGTGTTCGCGAAAAACTCTTCGCGCGCGGGAGCGCACTTCAGTAGGCGTCAGGCCGGATGAGTCATCAATATACATATTGCGTTTTTCCAGCAAAATTCCCATGGTACTGGAAATCCGCGCCCAGTCTTCGTCGTCAAGTTGGCCGGTACGAATACGGGTCTGATCCACGCGGGAAAGGGAGGCCAGCATACGCATCATAATCTGGTTGCCGGGCATCTCCAGACTGAAAATCAGAACGGGTTTATCCTGCATCATCGCTGCGTTTTCACACAAGTTCATCGCAAAAGTGGTTTTACCCATTGAAGGACGCGCTGCGACAATGATCAGGTCAGATTTTTGTAAACCGGCGGTTTTCTTATCCAGATCCTGATAACCGGTCGAAACTCCGGTTACGCCATCATGTGGACGTTGGTAAAGTTTCTCAATTCGCTCAACGGTTTCTTCCAGAATCTGCTCAATCCCTTTCGGCCCTTCATCTTTATTTGCCCGGTTTTCGGCAATCTGGAATACTCTTGATTCCGCCAGATCCAATAACTCTTCACTGGTGCGCCCTTGTGGATCATACCCTGCATCAGCAATTTCATTGGCAACGGCAATCATATCGCGCACGACGGCCCGTTCGCGGACAATATCCGCATAAGCATTAATATTCGCTGCACTTGGGGTATTTTTCGACAGTTCAGCCAGATAACCAAAACCGCCGACGTTATCAAGTTCTCCGTTTTGTTCCAGAGATTCTGATAGCGTAATCAAATCGATAGGTTTGCCGGTTTCAAGCAAACGTTGCATTTCAGTAAAAATACGACGATGTGGGCGGCTGAAAAAATCATTGCTGGTGACACGCTCAGAGACATTATCCCAGCGTTCATTATCCAGCATCAGACCACCCAAAACAGATTGCTCTGCTTCCAAAGAGTGTGGTGGAAGTTTCAGCCCTTCCACTTGGCGATCTTTTGGTTCAGCCATGCTATTGTTAGTTGGTTTTCTTCCAGCCATGTACCACATTAGTCCACAAAACAAGTACGAAATAGCGCATTAGTATACGCCATGAAAACAGCCTTGAGTAATTATATATAGTCCGTAATGGTTTCAGACAAATTTACGCAGTTTACGGTGATTTATTTGCAAACATGCGAGGTTGTTCCCAATATTTTTTGATACAACAAGATTTTTTGCATAACGAGATTTTTTGTATAACGAGAAAGCGACTATGACAAAACACATCGAATTTTCCGCAACTGGCGGCCCGGAAGTACTCAGATATTGTGAATTTACGCCTGCGGATCTTGCAGCTGATGAAGTACAGGTTGAAAATAAAGCTATCGGTATTAATTACATTGATACTTATATGCGTAGCGGGCTTTATCCCACCTCTCTTCCCAGTGGATTGGGCACAGAGGCTGCGGGTGTTGTTACGAAAGTTGGCGCAAATGTATCTCATGTTAACGTTGGCGATCGTGTGGCGTATGCGCAATCCGGTTTGGGAGCATACAGTGAAATCCACCATGTTCCCGCCGATAAATTGGTTATTCTGCCGGATGCCATTTCATTTGAGCAAGCCGCAGCTTCTCTTTTGAAAGGCTTAACCGTTTATTACCTGTTTTATCTGACACATAAGGTTCAGGCAGGAGAAACTTTCCTGTTCCATGCGGCTGCTGGTGGCGTCGGATTGATTGCCTGCCAGTGGGCAAAAGCACTGGGTGCAAACTTGATTGGTACTGTTGGTTCAGACGAAAAAGCCCGTCTTGCCCAAACTGCCGGTGCATGGCAGGCCATCAATTATAACCGTGAAAATATTGTGGAACGTGTGCTGGCGCTGACTGACGGGAAAAAAGTCAATGTCGTTTATGATTCCGTTGGTCAGTCAACATGGCTGGATTCGCTTGATTCTCTGGCGCCGAGAGGCTTAATGGTCAGTTTCGGCAATGCTTCAGGGCCCGTCACTGGCGTGAATGTCGGGCTACTCAATCAGAAAGGTTCGCTATTTCTCACCCGGCCTTCTCTGAATGGCTATATTACTACGCGGGAAGAGTTGGCTGAGGCCAGTAAAACGCTGTTTGATTTTATTGCCAGTGGCAAAATCAACGTGGATGTACCGGAAAGCCAAAAATTCCCGTTGAGTGAAGTCGTAAGAGCACACCAGACACTGGAAAGCCGCGCAACACAAGGTTCCAGCTTGCTCATTCCGTAATGTCTCCGTCATTTCGAATAAAGCATCTGAGCGGATCACATCCGCTCTGTTACCATTTCCAACGCTTTTTCGACCACCGTCACATCTGAACCCGCTTTATGCGCATTTTCACTTAAATGACGACGCCACTGACGCGCACCGGGAATACCCTGAAAAATACCCAAAATATGGCGGGTAATGTGGCCTAAATAAGTGCCTGTCGATAATTCCTGTTCGATATAAGGATAAAGCGCTTTTATTGCCTCAACGGTATTCATGACAGGCGCTGTTTGATTAAACAGTTCACGATCGACATGAGCCAGCATTGATGGGTTTTGGTAAGCCTCACGCCCTATCATCACACCATCCACATGCTGTAGATGATGCTTTGCTTCCTCCAATGATTTGATGCCACCATTAATAGAAAGTGTCAGCTGTGGAAAATCCTTTTTCAATTGATAAACGCGAGGGTAATCCAGCGGTGGAATTTCGCGATTTTCTTTTGGGCTCAGGCCAGACAACCACGCTTTGCGCGCATGGATGACGAAATTATCACAGGCACTGTTTTTCACCACAGTATCAATAAAATCGCACAAAAACGCGTAACTATCCTGCTCATCAATACCAATACGTGTTTTAACGGTGACAGGAATATCCACCACATCCTGCATTGCCTTGACACAATCGGCTACCAGCGCAGCCTCCCCCATCAGACAGGCACCAAAACGGCCATTTTGAACACGATCAGACGGGCAGCCAACATTCAAATTAATCTCGTCATAACCCCGTTCCTGCGCGAGTTTCGCACAATGTGCCAAAGCTTGAGGTTCACTGCCACCTAACTGCAATGCCAACGGGTGTTCTTGCTCGTTATAAGCCAGATAATTGCCTTTGCCATGAATAATGGCGCCAGTGGTCACCATTTCGGTGTAAAGCAAGGCTTCTTTGCTTAGCAGGCGATGAAAATAACGGCAATGACGGTCAGTCCAATCTAACATCGGTGCAACGGAGAAGCGGGAAGGTTTGAATTTTCTTACCTCTCCCTTTATTACACCGTCTCTTACGGTGTTTTCTGGTTTTCTATTTTCGTGCATTTTAATACATTTTAGGCTATTTTCGGTTTATCGGTACACCATCCAGTACACCACACTCAATGGTGTACTGGTGTCTGAGAGGTAAATAATGGCCTATTATAACATAATGAAACGCCCTCGCGCTGATGGCACTATTAGATATCGTTGTACAGTGGGCATAAAAGAGGGTGGTATACATCTTCATCGTGAAACGAAAACATTTGGCAAGATGGCCCAAGCTAAAAGTTGGGGGGCTAAACGAGCCTCAGAATTAGAAGAAAATGGAATTCCATCAAGTGATGATTCCGTCAATATAACTGTCAAAGATTTACTGTATAGATATATCAATGATCCTAATTTAGGAGGTAAGGCAGGTAGGACAAAAAAATACGTTCTAAACATGCTAATGGATTGTGATATTGCAAATATATACCTATCCGAGCTGTCAGAAAATCATGTCATTGATCATTGCCGCTACAGGATGGAAAGTGGAGCATCTCCCGCAACCATTAATCATGATGTCAGTTATTTAACGTCTGTTATAGCTTCAGCGAAGCCAGTCTATGGAATAAATTACACATCAAATCCTTCACATGAAGCCAGACCATTACTGGTAAAAATGGGATTGATTGGAAAATCAAACCGCCGTAGCCGTCGCCCTGTTAATGATGAGCTCGATAGATTAATAGAAGGGCTGCGTAAACGTGCAAATCATAGGGCAGCCCATATTCCATATTTGGATATTTTAAACTTTTCTATTCTTAGCTGTATGCGTATAGGTGAGGTCTGCAAAATCAGGTGGGATGATATTGATGAAAAACAGAAATCAGTCATTGTGAGAGATAGGAAAGATCCGAGGAAAAAGACAGGCAATCACATGTCAGTTCCTTTACTGGGTGAGGCATGGGAAATAGTTCAAAGGCAACCAAGAAAAGGTGAATTAATATTTCCCTACAATTCTAGGAGTGTATCTGCTGGATTTCAACGAGTTCGTAATGAACTAGGGATCGAAGATATTCGATATCACGACTTGAGAAGGGAAGGTGCAAGTCGTCTCTTTGAAGCTGGTTTTTCAATTGAAGAGGTAGCACAAGTTACGGGACATCGTTCCCTGAATGTATTGTGGCAAGTTTATACGGAACTGTACCCAAAATCACTCCATGATAAATTTGGTATGCTGATGAAAAAGAAAAATGGTGTGACATAGAATATCAAGCGTACAACTGTTAAAAAGCCGCATCCCGCGGCTAAATTTAGGGATGTGCAATTTCCTTACGCGCTAACTCAGCCAGAAAAGCAGAACGGTTTTTATAGTGCCCGTTTCGCTCAATGTAACGGTCTATCGCGGTTAATAAATTGCCGGGCATGGTTAGATTGAACTTAACCGCCTT
>JAIRVT010000041.1 GCA_031253755.1 Enterobacteriaceae bacterium | reverse complement strand
ACGCACACAGCCGAAAGTCTGAGCGAGTAACTCAGCCTGTTCTGGTGTTGGATAGAACCGGTATTTATAGGCGCGTTTCATTTTTACACCCTATTATGTATTGTGTAAAAAATCAACGCGTTCTGCGTGATTAGTGCGCTTATATCCCCGCCCACATTGGGCGAGGTTTTACGCGCAAATTTGATAATAATCCCCTATGGATTTCGAGTTGTATCGCTTGCTGCAAGTGACAACTTGAAAGACGACGGGGATAGAGTTGGAGAGTTTTATGATCGACATGACCGCAGCCGCTCAGCGTGCGCTGAGCTTGATGGATTTAACCACCCTTAATGATGATGATACTGATGAAAAGGTCACTGCACTTTGCCATCAGGCGAACAGCCCGGCCGGGCAGACTGCCGCCATTTGTATTTATCCTCGTTTTATTCCGATTGCGCGCAAGGTATTACGTGAACAGGGAACATCTGATATCCGTATTGCGACCGTCACCAACTTCCCACACGGCAATGATGATATTGATATCGCACTGGCAGAAACCCGTGCCGCCATTGCTTATGGTGCCGATGAAGTGGATGTCGTTTTCCCTTATCGCGCCTTGATCGCGGGAAATGAACAAGTGGGTTTTGATCTGGTTAAAGCCTGCAAAGATGCCTGCGCTGAATCAGGTGTCTGGCTGAAAGTGATTATTGAAACCGGCGAACTGAAAGAAACCGCACTTATCCGCAAGGCTGCTGAAATCGCCATAAAAGCCGGTGCTGATTTTATTAAAACCTCAACCGGCAAAGTACCGGTGAATGCGACACTCGAAAGTGCCGAGATCATGCTCAGCGTTATCCGCGATATGGGCGCTGGCGATCATGTCGGGTTTAAACCGGCCGGTGGTGTGCGCACAGCAGAAGAAGCCGCACAATATCTGGCGCTGGCGGATCGCATTCTGGGTGCACAATGGGCAGACGCCCGCCATTTCCGTTTTGGCGCTTCCAGCTTACTGGGAAGCCTGCTGACGGTATTGGGTCATCAGGGACAAAAACAAAGCAGTCATTATTAATCAGAATACCCCATCGATTTCGAGTTGCATGAAAGATGAAGAGTATCTGAGATCAATAATGATTGATTAGAACTTCGTTAAGATAAAATCGATTTTTGCCGTTCTTTTCAAACAGAACCTATGGAACGACGGGTAAGGAGGTCGCTTTGTTTTTGGCACAAGAAATAATCCGTAAAAAACGTGATGGCCATCCATTAAGTGAAGAGGAAATTCGCTTCTTCATTAATGGCGTGCGTGATAACACCGTATCCGAAGGGCAAATTGCTGCGTTGGCGATGGCCATTTATTTTCGGGACATGACCATGGAAGAACGTATTGCGTTGGCATTAGCAATGCGCGATTCTGGGACGGTTCTGGACTGGCAGAAATTAAATCTGTCTGGCCCTATCGTGGATAAGCATTCGACGGGCGGTGTTGGTGATGTCACCTCACTGATGCTGGGGCCGATGGTTGCCGCCTGTGGCGGTTATGTGCCGATGATTTCAGGCCGTGGGCTGGGTCATACCGGGGGAACGCTGGATAAACTGGAATCGATTCCCGGTTTTGACATCTTCCCTGATGAACACCGTTTCCGTGACATTATTCGGGATACCGGCATCGCCATTATCGGGCAAACATCGTCATTAGCACCGGCAGATAAACGCTTTTATGCAACTCGTGATATTACCGCTACCGTTGATTCGATTTCGCTGATTACCGCCTCCATTTTAGGCAAAAAATTGGCCGAAGGGCTGGATGCCTTAGTCATGGATGTGAAAGTGGGTTCCGGGGCATTGATGCCAACTTATGAGCAATCGGAACAACTGGCGGAATCCATCGTTGCGGTAGCGAATGGCGCGGGTTGCAAAACCACGGCGCTTCTGACCGATATGAATCAGGTATTGGCATCCAGTGCCGGCAATGCACTGGAAGTGCGTGAAGCCGTTCGGTTTCTGACGGGCGAGTACCGCAATCCTCGTTTATTTGAAGTCACGATGGCATTATCGGCGGAGATGCTGGTATCCGCCAAGTTGGCGGATGATCGAAACACGGCCCGCCGTCAATTGCAGGCGGTACTCGACAATGGCAAAGCAGCCGAAATCTTCGGTCGTATGGTCGCCGCCCAAAAAGGGCCAACGGATTTTGTGGAGAATCATGCGCATTATTTGCCCATCGCACCATTCATCAAGCCGGTCTTCGCGGAAAGAGCGGGCATCGTGACAGCGATGGATACCCGTGCGCTGGGCATGACGGTAGTGGCACTCGGCGGTGGCCGTCGCACGGCAGCTGATCTGATTAATTACAGTGTAGGGCTGAGTGATATCATTGCGCTGGGTTCAGAAGCCAACGCCGATACGCCACTGATGATGATTCATGCCAATAGTGAAGCTGATTGGCATGCCGCAGCGGAGGCTGTGCGTCATTCGCTGGTTTTCCAACAAACGAAAACCAATGCCACAACGCCAGCCGCCACACACATGATTTATCGTCATATTGGCGGGTAATTATCTGGCGGATAAACCGGCAGAAAGAATTATTGCTAGTTGATTTTAAAGAACAGCTTTTAAAGAATCGTTTTTAACAGCCGGTATCGGCAGCGTGAATTAGCGCAGGAGAAGAATATGAAACGTACATTCATCATGGTATTGGATTCCTTTGGCATTGGTGCAAGTGCAGATGCAGTAAAATTTGGTGACCAAGGCTCCAACACGTTAGGACATATTGCAGAGCAATGTGCTCGTGGTGAAGCGGATACCGGCCGTCAGGGATTATTAAATCTGCCGAATCTGAGCCGCTTAGGTCTGGGAAAGGCGACCGAAGAATCCAGCGGAACCTTCCCGATTGGTTTGGATAAAGAGGCTGACATCATCGGCGCTTACGGTTATGCGAGCGAGCTCTCTTCCGGTAAAGATACACCATCAGGCCATTGGGAAATTGCCGGTGTTCCGGTTCTGTTTGACTGGGGCTATTTCAGCGACTTAGACAACAGTTTCCCGCAGGAATTGCTGGATAAACTGGTTGAACGTGCCAATTTGCCGGGTTATCTCGGTAACTGCCACTCTTCCGGCACTGTCATTCTGGATAAACTGGGCGAAGAGCACATGGCAACCGGCAAGCCGATTTTCTACACCTCCGCTGACTCTGTTTTCCAGATTGCCTGCCATGAAGAGACCTTCGGGCTGGATAAACTGTATGAACTCTGTGAAATTGCCCGCGAAGAGCTGACAGATGGCGGTTATAACATCGGGCGTGTCATTGCCCGTCCGTTTGTCGGCGACAAAGCAGGTCAATTCCAGCGTACCGGCAACCGCCATGATTTGGCCGTCGAGCCACCAGCCCCCACCATGCTGCAAAAATTGGTTGAGGAGAAGCAGGGTGAAGTGGTTTCTATCGGTAAAATTGCCGATATTTATGCCAACGTGGGTATCACTAAAAAAGTGAAAGCGACAGGCATTGATGCTCTGTTTGATGCTTCACTGGTAGAAATGGAACAGGCCGGTGATAACACCATCGTCTTTACAAACTTTGTTGATTTCGACTCTTCTTACGGTCATCGCCGTGATGTTGCCGGTTATGCAGCAGCGTTGGAGCTGTTTGACCGTCGCCTGCCGGAGATGCTGAAGCGGGTCAAAGATAACGACATTCTGATCCTGACCGCTGACCACGGTTGTGATCCGACTTGGCCGGGTTCAGATCATACGCGTGAACACATTCCTGTGTTGGTTTATGGGCCAACAGTGAAACCCGGCTCATTGGGTCATCGAGAAACATTTGCTGACATTGGTCAGACAGTGGCGAAATATTTCGACCTGACACCAATGGATTACGGCAAGGTAATGTTTTAATTAGCGTTATTATTTTTCCGGGGCAATCAATGGTTGTCCCGATTTTCAATGTTATTCATATGTAAGGAATTTTATGGCTACCCCACATATTAATGCTGAAATGGGCGATTTTGCTGATGTTGTTGTGATGCCCGGCGATCCGCTGCGCGCAAAATACATTGCAGAAACCTTCTTAGACGATTTCCGTCAGGTTAACAATGTTCGCGGCATGTTAGGCTTCACCGGCACTTACAAAGGCCGCCGCATTTCCGTGATGGGACACGGCATGGGCATTCCATCCTGCTCTATTTATACGAAAGAGCTGATCACCGAATTTGGCGTCAAAACGATTATTCGTATTGGCTCCTGCGGTGCCGTGAGTGAAGACGTCAAAGTCCGTGACATCGTGATTGGTATGGGCGCCTGCACTGACTCCAAAGTCAACCGTTTGCGCTTTAAAGACCATGATTTCGCCGCTATCGCTGATTTTGATTTGATTCGTCATGCGGTCGATGCCGCTAAAGCGAAAAACATCAAAACCCGTGTTGGTAATATCTTTTCTGCGGATCTGTTCTATACCCCAGACCCACAGATGTTCGATGTGTTGGAAAAATACGGCATTCTGGGTGTTGAAATGGAAGCGGCGGGCATTTACGGTGTTGCTGCTGAATTTGGCGCAAAAGCGCTGGCGATTTGTACTGTGTCAGACCACATTCGAACCGGTGAGCAGATCTCTGCCGAAGAACGTCAGACAACGTTCAACGATATGATTGAAATTGCGCTTGAATCTGTCCTGTTAGGTGATAAATAGCTTTATCAGCCAATAAAATAGTAAAAAATAAAAGCGCTTTCCATTATGGAAGGCGTTTTTTTTATTGGCCCTATGAATACATCGCTTTAAAAATAATTAAGAATAATTCTCATCATTATATTTAAATATTATTTCCATCTGTATTAATTTAGCGACTAAAAAGTATTTTTTAATATATTTTTTAAAAATTAAATTTTTTAAATAAAAAATATTTTAAACATACAATCATTACAAAAATTGTATAAATTAGATGAATATATTGTTTTATTTTTATTGTTATTAATAAAGCAACATTAAAAACTATAATATTAATTAATATTAGTACAAATGATCGGTTATTTACTTAAAATAGGCTGAATCGTTCAATAATCATTCGCAAATTAAGATTCTAAAATGTTCATCTTTGTTCGATGCAATTCAGGCGAATAATCCAAATTTACAAAATTGACAGTAAAATATATTGCTACTTATCGATCGTTTTCAGTAAAAACTCACTCACCATACGCGTTTCAGGGAGATTGGCAGTTTTATTAGCTGAAATTTGACTTAAGACTGTTTGTATAGAATCATATCGCCGTTTTGTTTAGTGCAGTTAAACGCACTGTCAAAAACGAGGTAGTAACCAATAGGTAGTAATTAAATAGTATTTGTCCTAAGTTTCAGAAATTAATTTCTGTACTTGGGCCTCCCTTTGCATGTAAATCACTTACTTTTTTATTAAAGGTATAAATTCGATTATGAAACTGAATAAACTGGCGATGGTATTAGGTCTGGGTGTAGCTTTAACTGCGGGTGCTGCAAATGCGGCTGATCAAGGTCATGGCAAAGTTAGATTCCACGGCTCTATCGTTGATGCACCTTGTACGCTCAAAAGCAATGATATTAATGTTTATATGGGTGAGATTTCCAACCAAGTTTTATTAGCAAAAGATGGTGCATCTCCAGATAAAAAATTCAAAATTGAACTGGAAGGCTGCACAATTGCAACAAAAAAAGAAGTTAGAGCAAGCTTTGATGGTATGACTGTCGAAGGTAACAAAAAATTACTGGCTATTTCAGGTACAGCAAAAGGTGCCGGTATTGAAATCACTCCTGTCAGTAATAACCACGCTCTTGCTTTAGATTATTCAGACGAAGTTGTTCAGCCTCTGTTGGATGGCAATAATGATATGGATTTCACAGCTAGAGTAAAAAGAGATGGAACAGAAAACATCGTCCCTGGTACCTTCGAAGCTATCGCTACCTTTGCTTTAAACTACCAATAATAGCGAAAATTAAAGAATAATCTTTAATCGCTAAATATCAGGAAACTCCTGCTGTATTTAATTTTTATCTGGATTTCCTGATTGCACCATTTAGGGTATTCCAAAAAACATGATGTTAAAACGTGTTGCAACGTAGTGGTCTTAACACCGTGCTGAATGATATTTCTTAATGAAACTTGTTTTATTGACCTGAATCAATATTCGTGTTGGCAAGGGTAAATATTGCGCATCATTAATGAAAGGATTCAGTTGAAATACCCATTTGGAATTGAATTAACGTGTTCTCTATTGGCTGTATCCGGAAAATAAAAGTTTTTGCCAAATAAAAGTCAGGTTTAATGGCATACCGTTGGTGACATGTTCCTTCTACTATCCCGTTGTACGGTAATTCAGTGAAGCACAAACAGAGAACGTAATAGATACGGGAGGACATGTGGCTCTCTCTGCAACCCGGTATTGGTCAGAGTCCTCAACACGATGAGCTTTAATGATGCAATGTATCCGGTAATCACCTCGGATACAGAGACAGATCTGGCAGTCACAACCAGCAATTAAATTTAAATTGGATTATTAACGGTTCATTGTTCCGAGGATGCTATGGCTTTTTTTTCAGATGCTATGAATTATGATTTATCGTCTATTAATAAACGAATACGCCGTAATGGAAAACAGGTTGTTAATAACCAGCAGGTGAAAAATAAAAAACATAAAATAAAAACAGCACATTTATTACCCGGAATTAAACCGCTTTCTGCTTTCATCTTATTTGCTCTATCGGGTATTCAAGTTACCGAAGCCAAGCCCCTTGAGTTCAATACCGATGCGTTAGATATCAACGAGCGTTCCAGTATTAATCTGGACCAATTTTCCCGTGCTGGCTATATCATGCCGGGTAACTATACGATGGCGGTTAAGGTCAATAACTACGATCTTCAGGATACCTATTCGGTCGATTTTATTGCCCCTGCTGACGACCCGAAAGGCAGCGAAGCCTGTATCTCTCCCGAACTCGTCAAACAAATTGCCCTCAAACCCGCGTTGGTTGAAAAACTAAAATGGCTGCATAACGGTAAATGCCTTGACCTCAGCTCATTACCGGGTATGACCGCCAGAGGGGAATTATCCACCTATACGCTGTATTTAACCGTACCGAAAACCTATCTGGAATATGATTCCCCGGATTGGGATCCGCCTTCGCGCTGGGATGAAGGTATTCCGGGAGTCCTGTTTGACTATAACCTGAACGCCCAAACCAATAAACCCGCTCACGGTCGCCGTAATGAACAACTCAGCGCTAACGGCACCACCGGTCTGAATGCCGGAGTATGGCGTTTCCGGGCAGATTGGCAGGCCAGATATAATCGCTCCAGATTTGAAAATTCAGGCGAAAACACGGGCCGCACGAGCAGTGAACGTGATTGGGACTGGAGCCGTTACTATGCCTATCGCGCCATACCGCGTTTAGAAGCAAAACTGGTGTTGGGTGAGGATTACCTCAATGCCAAGATGTTTGATAGCTTCCGCTATACCGGCGTCAGCCTTATCACTGATGAAAGCATGTTGCCACCTAACTTGCGCGGCTATGCACCGGAAGTCACCGGTGTAGCAAGAACCAATGCCAAAGTGACTGTCAGCCAGATGGGCCGGGTGTTGTATGAAACTCAGGTCGCGTCCGGCCCATTCCGCATTCAGGATCTCAGTGATGCCGTATCAGGCGCGCTGGATGTCAGGGTTGAAGAGCAAGATGGTACTGTCCAGCAATTTCAGGTCAATACCGCCTCGATCCCTTACCTGACCCGTCCCGGACGCGTGCAGTACAAAGTGATCGCCGGGCAATCTACCAATGAGAATCATCGTCGTGAAGGACCGGCATTCGGTTTGGGCGAATTTTCATGGGGTATCAACAGTGGCTGGTCTTTATATGGTGGCTTGTTGGGTGCCGGTGATTACAACGCACTCTCTTTAGGTCTCGGTCGTGACCTGTTGGCATTTGGTGCCGTGTCATTTGACGTCACCGAATCAAGAGCAAAAATACCGGACGAGAATAAAACGCTGACCGGAGGCTCGTATCGCCTCAGCTATGCGAAAAATTTTGAGAAATATAACAGCCGGATTACCTTCGCTGGGTATCGTTTCTCTGAACGTAACTTTATGAACATGGGGCAATATATTGATCGTCGTTATCGCGATGTTGCTTCCGATAGCGGCAAACAAATGTATACCGTGTCGCTCAATAAACAATTTTCGGATATGGGGCTGGGGGTCACGCTCAACTATAGCCACCAAACGTATTGGAACAGGCCTAATGATGATCGTTATGACCTGAACCTGACTAAATACTTAGAAATTGGTCGTTTTAAAGGAATTTACGCCAACTTATCCGCTTACCGCAATAATTTTGAAAATAAGAAAGACGATGGCATGTACTTCGGGCTTTCCATTCCGTGGGGAGAAAGTGCCACTGTCAGTTATAACGGTACAGTCGAACGTCAGGGAAATTCCCATTCCGTCAGCTATTTCGATCGGATTGATGATCGCAATAACTATCGTTTGTCAGCGGGCAGCAGCACACGTGGCAGAGCAAGAGCTGATGGTTATTACACCCACTATGGCGATCTGGCACTCCTGACCGCCAGCGCCAGTTATCAGGACGAAAGCAATGCCAGCGCCGCGCTGGGATTACAGGGCGGGCTGACCGTCACGGCCAATGGTGCCGCGCTGCACCGTACCAATATGCCGGGCGCTACTCGTCTGTTGGTAGATACCGAAGGTGTGCGCAATGTGCCGGTCCGGGCATTCGGTTCGCCGGTCTATACCAACTACTTTGGTAAAGCCGTTCTGTCAGATGTAAACAGTTACTACCGCAACACCGCCAATATTGTTCTGGATAAATTGCCGGATGATGCCGAAGCGCAGCGTTCGGTACAAATGGCAACCTTAACCGAAGGTGCCATTGGCTACCGTAAATTCCAAGTGATGTCCGGGATCAAGGCGATGACTGTCATCCGCCTGCCAGATGGGTCTTTCCCGCCTTTCGGTGCTTCAGTCATGAATCCTGCGCAACGGGAAATCGGCATTGTTAACGATGACGGCTATGCGTACCTGAGCGGCATGAATAAAGGCGAAAAATTGCAGGTTTGGTGGGATGGACAGGCGCAATGTGAAATTACCGTACCGAATGAAATTTCGCCGGAGTATTCAACTGCCTTTTTGCTGCCTTGTCAGGCTTTAACCAATAAAGATGACTAAATTGTAATTAGAACATCCAATTAATTGATTTTTAACAGTGTATTGCATTGCTTTATTTGGCATAGGTATACCGAAACTTATCGGTATCCGCAATATCAATATAAGTTTTTTTAAGCACAAGCAGATAACACCATGAAACTGAATAAAATTCTAATGATAGCCGCCATGACGGTAACAAGTGTAATGTCAGTGCCACAGGCAATGGCGGCGATCGCATTGGATCGCACCAGAGTGATTTTTAACGGGACTGAAAAATCAGTCAGCCTGAATATTGAAAACCAACACCTTAATTTGCCCTATTTAGCGCAAGCCTGGATTGAAGATGAGAAGGGCAATAAGATCAACGGCCCGCTGATTGTTGTTCCCCCCGTGCAGCGTATTGAAGCTGGCGCAAAAAGCCAGCTTAAGATCCAGACACTGCCGACGGTAGCTCAGCTACCGCAGGATCGGGAAAGCGTGTTCTATTTCAACGTGCGGGAAATTCCGCCTCGCAGTGAAAAAACGAATGTTTTGCAGATTGCGTTGCAGACACGCATCAAACTGTTCTACCGCCCGAAAGCCGTGGTTGCCAGCCGCACTGATCTTGAAAACCCGTGGCAGAAAAAACTGACGTTAACCCGTCAGGGCAACCAGTATGTGGTGAATAACCCGACGCCTTATTACATCACGATTTCAGAAGCTACCAATAAAGTAAACGGCACCAGCATCGCCGGTTTTCAGCCTTTGATGCTGGCGCCAAAAGGCAGCCAAACACTGGGAGGCGATGCCGGTTCACTCGGTAATAAGCCAGTATTAACTTATGTCAATGACTATGGCGGTCGCCCACAGTTAACATTCAATTGTAATGGTAATACCTGTGCAGCGGCGGAAATCGTAGATGAAGGGAACTAAATATGAAGCTCTCTAGCTATTTACTGAAAACTGAATTACTGAAAACTGAGGCACTGAAAAGCCATTCACTCAAAGCATATGCACTGCCCGCATTATTGCTTCTGGCAATCGGCAGCCAACAAAGTGCTTATGCAGCAGGAGATGCACTGCGTAAAGAGGTCAAAATTACGCTGACGGTCGTTGCGCCTGCTTGTGCAATTAATGATAAAGACGTCAATTTTGGCGACATTAGTAACAGGGATCTTTTGAAAGGTTCAATGCCTTCTCAGGACTTTACGCTAACAGTGGAGGATTGTCCTTCAGAAGTCCTACAGAAAGCGAAGATCAAATATACGGGTATAGCAAGCAATGGGTTGGACGGTTATCTGGCATTTAGTCCCGATAGCCAAGCCTCTGGCGCAGCCATTGGTATAACAAATGAAAACGGCACATTACTCAAGTTGGGTGAACAGACTGATCTCAAATATTCTAGTAAAGGTGGCATTAATATCATCCCATTTCAGGCTCATGTAAGGGCTGAACCCAGTGCGCTGGCACAAAACAAAATTGGTGTAGGAAATTTTAGTGCAACGGCAAACTTTGAGATTAGCTATGAATAGCGATTGTATCTTCTTTGCGCTCCATATGATTCAGCCTGAATTTGATGCTATTGAGGGAAATAAATTATGTACCCGATAAAAACATTATTGATAAAACTTGCAGCATTGTTGTTTTTCTTCACCACTTCCTATGCCTATAGCGGCGCTTATGTGATGCCGGTGGATATAAAACCAAAAGGTGAACAAGCCAACATTACCCTAGAAATCGTTGCTTGGACTGAAAATGACGATGAATATGAGGGTGAAGGCCCAAATAGAAAGAAAAAAATTACCAATCCTTGTTATGGTGCCACTGAATGCTACGTTGGGCCGGATGTTCTATATAACGATCCTAAGAATCCGTGGCCGGGTATGCAGGGTTCTTGTAAAGACCAACAACCATCATTATGTCTGGAAGCACATAGTTACAGGACAGTCAAAGAGGTCATGGAAGCTTATAAAGAAAAGGTTTTTATTAATCGACCAATGAGCTTTGACATTATGACTGCTGATGCAGAATGTGTGGGGCTATTTTACACCAGACAAATACTTCCGGGACGTGGTAACGCAAGAATATTTCCTAACTCAACCTGTAATAAATTACCACCTCCCAATCAGAGCTGCGCAATCGAACTCCCGACTGAAATTGCCTATGGCGAATTAAAAGCCTCAGAGGTGAATAATAAAACCGGCGAAATTACCGGAAGCGTTAAATGCTCACTTGCTAGCAAAGAAATAACGTTACATGTCAGATCAAAAGATGGACTAGAAAAAGTGAATCTCGATGCTAATGGAACGATTTTTTCGACATTGCAAATTAGCGGACAAAATATAGTACAAAAAACAAACGGAACAGAAGGGGTGACAGTTATCGTTCCAAAAAACAATGATTCTACGACATTCACCCTAACATCAACATTACATACAAACACACCAGAACTACCCAAAGCCGGAAAGTATGAAGGTACAGCAGTTGTCTTATTAACCTATAATTGAGAGAAAAGATATTATGCGAGTCAGTATGCTGGTCGGTAAACGGATCCAAATGAAGCGGAGAGAGCTTGGGATAACAGCAGCAGAGCTGGCAGACAGAATCGGCGTCAGCCATCAGCAGCTATCACGTTATGAAAGAGGAACTAACAGAATTAGTCTGGAGCAGTTAGTCGTTGTTTCTATCACATTAAAAACATCGGTAAGCTGGTTTTTGGAGGATTGTTTTACAACGCCTCCGCCCCTTATGAAGAACCAATATATTTGTGCAGCAGAAACAGTTTTGTAATATTCAGATAAAAAAAACAGCTCCCTAACCGACTTGGTAAAGGAGCTGTTTCATTTTTTCTCTTCGCTTTTTTTCTTCTCACTTCAGGTTGCCGCCTTTCACTTTGCTGCAACCTGAATTCGTAAGATTATCCGGTAATTTTTGCGTGCATTTCCTGCACAGAAATCACCTGTTCAGTCGGATCGGCACTGAGTGCCATCGTCGTAGCGAAACCGCCATTCAGAGTGGTGTCATAGTGCACTTTATATTGCAGTGCGCTGCGGCGAAGCAGTTTTGAATCTTCAATCGCCTGACGGCCCGCCGTTGTATTGACGATATAGTCATACTCACCGTTTTTAATTCTGTCCTGAATATGTGGACGGCCTTCGTGTACTTTGTTCACCAGACGCGGGTTAATTCCGGCTTCACCCAATACCACTGCGGTGCCGTGAGTCGCATCCAGTTCAAAGCCATGTTTGAGCAATTTGGCTGCTAAATCAACAACGCGCTCTTTATCCTCTTCACGGACAGACAGCAACGCCCGGCCTTTTTTACTCATCGTCGAGTTGCTGCCCAACATCGCTTTGGAGAAAGCTTCCGCGAAAGTACGGCCCACACCCATCACTTCCCCGGTAGAGCGCATTTCTGGCCCCAGAATCGGGTCAACACCGGGGAATTTGTTGAACGGCAGAACCACTTCTTTCACGGAGTAGTAAGGCGGAATAATCTCTTTCGTGACGCCCTGCGACAGTAAAGACTGCCCTGCCATGACGCGTGCAGCGACTTTCGCCAGCGGCAGGCCCGTTGCTTTAGAAACGAATGGCACAGTACGTGCTGCGCGAGGATTCACTTCGATCAGGTAGACTTCGTTGTTTTTTACCGCAAACTGGACGTTCATCAAGCCCCGGACACGCAACTCAAACGCCAGTTTTTCAACTTGCTGGCGCATCACATCCTGAATTTCCTTGCTTAAGGTATAGGCAGGCAAGGAACAGGCAGAGTCACCGGAGTGAACACCCGCTTGTTCGATATGCTCCATAATGCCGCCAATCAGAACGCGATCGCCGTCACAAATGGCATCCACATCAACTTCAACCGCATCATCAAGGAAACGATCCAACAGCACCGGTGCATCATTGGAAACGCTAACCGCGGTCTGGAAGTAACGGCGCAGGTCGGATTCATCATAGACAATTTCCATCGCGCGGCCGCCCAGCACATAAGAAGGGCGAACCACCAGCGGATAGCCAAGCCCATTGCCTTTTTCGACGGCCTGCTCAATCGTGGTGACGGTGGCATTTGCCGGTTGTTTCAGGCCAAGACGGTTAACCGCCTGCTGGAAACGTTCACGGTCTTCTGCGCGGTCAATGGCATCCGGGCTGGTACCGATCACCGGTACACCCGCCGCTTCCAGTTCACGCGCCAGTTTCAGCGGAGTCTGGCCACCATACTGAACAATCACCCCTTCTGGTTGCTCAACACGCACGATTTCCAGTACATCTTCCAGCGTAACAGGCTCAAAATAGAGGCGGTCGGAAGTGTCATAATCGGTTGAAACGGTTTCCGGGTTACAGTTCACCATGATGGTTTCATAACCATCTTCACGCAACGCCAGTGACGCATGGACGCAGCAATAATCGAACTCGATACCCTGACCGATACGGTTCGGGCCACCGCCCAATACCATGATTTTCGGTTTGCCACGGTTCGGATTCGCTTCGCACTCTTCTTCATAAGTGGAGTACATATAAGCCGTATCCGTCGCAAACTCTGCCGCACAGGTATCGACACGTTTGTAAACCGGATACAGATTATAGTCATGACGCAATTTGCGGATCTCTTTACCGGAGACTCCCACCAGTTTTGCCAGACGCGCATCGGCAAAACCTTTGCGTTTGAGCTGACGCAGGAAGTCAAACGTCAGGCCGTTAATGCCCTGCTCAGCCACCTGCTCTTCCAGGCGAATCAACTCTTCAATCTGAACCAGAAACCAGCGGTCAATATTTGTCAGGTTAAAAATACCATCGACAGACATTCCCGCGCGGAAAGCATCGGCGACATACCAGATCCGCTCTGCGCCTGCACTTTTCAGTTCACTGCGGATTTTAGTCAGTGATTGCGGATCATCGAGACTGACTGCCGGATCAAAGCCGGTCGCGCCGACTTCCAGACCGCGCAAGGCTTTTTGCAGCGATTCCTGAAAAGTCCGGCCAATCGCCATCACTTCACCGACCGATTTCATCTGCGTGGTCAGGCGGTCATTGCTGCCAGCAAATTTTTCGAAGTTAAAGCGAGGAATCTTGGTCACGACATAATCGATGGAAGGCTCGAAAGACGCTGGCGTGCGCCCGCCGGTGATATCGTTCATCAATTCGTCAAGGGTGTAACCCACTGCCAGTTTTGCGGCAATTTTGGCGATAGGGAAACCGGTCGCTTTGGAGGCCAGCGCCGATGAACGGGAAACACGCGGGTTCATTTCGATAACAATCAGGCGACCATTTTTCGGGTTCACCGCAAACTGGACGTTTGAGCCGCCGGTCTCAACACCGATTTCACGCAGCACTGCCATCGAGGCGTTACGCATGATTTGGTACTCTTTATCCGTCAGCGTCTGCGCTGGCGCTACTGTGATAGAGTCGCCGGTATGAATACCCATCGGGTCGAAGTTTTCAATGGAACAGACGATGATGCAGTTATCGTTTTTGTCACGCACCACTTCCATTTCATACTCTTTCCAACCAATCAGCGATTCATCGATCAGCAGTTCATTGGTCGGGGAAAGGTCCAAGCCACGTTCACAGATTTCTTCAAACTCTTCACGGTTATAAGCGATGCCGCCACCGGTACCGCCCATAGTGAAAGAGGGACGAATGATACAAGGGAAGCCAACATCTTCAGCCACCGCTAGCGCTTCTTCCATCGTGTGAGCAATGCCGGAGCGCGCCGTATCCAGACCGATTTTTTTCATCGCCTTATCAAAGCGCTGACGATCTTCTGCTTTATCAATCGCATCGGCAGTTGCACCAATCATGGTGACGCCAAATTCTTGCAGTACGCCCTGACGTTCCAGTTCCAGCGCACAGTTCAGTGCGGTCTGGCCGCCCATGGTTGGCAGGATGGCATCCGGGCGCTCTTTTTCAATAATTTTGCGAACCACTTCCCAGTGAATCGGCTCGATATACGTCGCATCTGCCATTTCCGGGTCAGTCATGATAGTCGCTGGGTTGGAGTTTACCAGAATGACCCGATAGCCCTCTTCTCTCAGCGCCTTACACGCCTGCGCACCTGAATAGTCAAACTCACATGCCTGACCAATTACAATCGGACCCGCACCCAGAATCAGGATACTTTTAATATCAGTACGTTTTGCCATTTTTCCTTTTCTCCTGATTATTTGCTGTTTTGCTGACGATGCTGTTCAATCAACTCAATAAAGTGGTCGAACAGAGAAGCGGCTTCATGCGGGCCGGGGCTGGCTTCAGGGTGTCCCTGAAAACTGAACGCAGGTTTGTCAGTACGATGGATACCTTGCAGCGTGCCATCAAAAAGTGATTTATGCGTTACGCGCAAATTGGCAGGTAATGAGCTTTCATCAACGGCGAAACCGTGGTTTTGCGCGGTGATCATCACAACATTACGATCTAAATCCTTAACCGGATGGTTGCCACCGTGGTGACCAAATTTCATTTTTACGGTTTTGGCACCACTTGCCAGTGCCAGCAGCTGATGCCCCAAGCAGATACCAAACACAGGAATCTCGGTATTCAGGAAGGTCTTGATAGCTTCGATGGCGTAGTCACAAGGCTCAGGATCACCGGGGCCATTGGACAGAAAGATCCCATCCGGTGCCATTTTCAGCACTTCGTCCGCCGATGTTTTTGCCGGTACGACAGTGACACGGCAGCCGCGATCCACCAGCATACGCAGGATGTTACGTTTGACACCAAAGTCATAAGCGACGATATGATAAGGCAATTCTTGTTCTTTACGCGCTTCAGGCAACCCGTCTGCCAGTGTCCAGCTTCCCTGTAACCACTGATAAGGCTGTGCCGTGGTGACTTCTTTCGCTAAATCCATCCCTTTCAGGCCCGGAAATGCTTTGGCTTTTTCAAGCGCAATTTGCACATCCGCTTCATCACCCGCGATGATACAACCATTCTGTGCCCCTTTTTCCCGCAGCAGACGAGTCAGTTTACGGGTATCAATATCGGCAATAGCAACAATGTTGTGATGTTTCAGATAATTAGACAGATTGTTTTCACTACGATAATTGCTGGTTATCAGCGGCAAATCTCGGATAACTAAGCCTTGGGCTTGAATGGCGGGGGATTCTTCATCAGCGGCATTGATGCCGACATTACCAATATGGGGATAAGTGAGAGTGACAATTTGGCGGGAATAGGAAGGGTCGGTAAGTATTTCTTGATATCCGGTCATTGAGGTATTGAAGACTACTTCTCCAACAGCCACACCCTCGGCACCTATGGCGCGACCGTAAAATTGGGTTCCATCTTCGAGAACCAATATAGCTGACTTAATCAAAACGCCCTCCAGAATGAATAACAAACCACAATTGATGCATATTAATTCAGAAATAATCCTTCAAATCAATGCCAATCATGATTTTTGTCGAAATTTTGGCAAATTGCGCGCATTCTAATGACGAGGAGAGGCCTTGTCTACAAAAAATACCTTTTTTATATGTTTTTTTGCGAAGCTCAACGCAAACTTGTTGAAATACCCCTAAAAAACATAAATAAAGTGTGGCTATATTCACGACTAATGTGAAATTAAATTTCAAAACAGAAAAGCCAGTGTGATTTACTGTGCCGGTGAAATAAATGGGCGTAAAAAAGCCGTTTTTTAGTAAAAAAACAAATAAAAAAACCAAATTAGTTATAAAATAGAAAAATAACCATTAATTACGCAATTAACATAAAATAATTGCGTAATTATAAATAGTTATATCAATAAAAAATCACAGATTAACGAGATTAAGCACATCTTTCATATCATAAAGCCCATGATTTTTAGCAGTTAGCCACATTGATGCTTTAACTGCACCATTTGCAAACGTCATTCGGCTTGAGGCCTTGTGGCTAATCTCCACACGCTCACCAATATCTGCAAAAATAGCGGTGTGTTCTCCGACAATATCTCCTGCCCTTATGGTCGCAAAACCAATGCTTTTTGCATCACGTTCACCGGTATGGCCTTCTCTGGCATAGACGGCGCAGGTTTTCAGGTCACGGCCTAATGCATGAGCAATGGATTCCCCCATCGCCAATGCAGTACCAGAAGGCGCATCCACTTTGTGACGATGATGCGCCTCAACGATCTCAATATCGCTGTATTCCCCCATCACTGCCGCCGCTTTTTCCAACAGTTTGAGGACAAGATTCACACCGACACTGAAGTTCGCGGCAAAAACAATCGGAATATCGCTGGCGGCATCTTTGATCACCTGCTTGCCTGCATCATCAAATCCGGTTGTACCAATGACCATTGCCTTATGGTATTGGCGGCAAATCGCCAGATAAGCCAGCGTTCCCTCCGGGCGGGTGAAGTCGATTAAAACATCAAAGTCATCAATGACAGCATGAAGATCGTCGTGGAGAGTCACACCGTTATGACCAATACCGGCCAATTCACCGGCATCCGTTCCCACCAGTGAAGAGCCTGAACGTCCTAATGCTGCGCCAAGCGTAACGCCATCCAACTGCTGGACAGCCTGAATTAGATTGCGTCCCATACGGCCACTGGCCCCTACGATAGCAATGCGAATGTCGGTATTAGCCATAAGGCCCTCGCTGTAATTGATATTGGTTTTAATTGAGATAGGTTTTTAATTGATATCGATTTTAATTGATCGAAAAAAACAAATGACCTACAGCTTAACTGGCAATCGTTGTCAATACCAGCGTGAGTAAGCATTCATTAGGAAAATAGGGATTCCTCCTGCCGCAAACATTCAGCCAGAAATTCGATAAAAACACTGAGCTTTGGGGGTAAATGCCTGATTGGCGGTTAGCTGTTTTTTTCTAATCCTATAATTAGGTTGCAGTTTATCCGCTTAGGGCATTGGTTTGAACGCATAGTGGGCGTAATTTTAATTGGTTTTGCTATTCGTCTATTATTTATTTTTGTGTAATAGAAATTGACTCAATACGATAACCGAGTATTCTGGTTTAATTAAATAACTATCTTTTATTCAGTAAATAATAAATAACTTTTCAAAATGATAGGAGTATTTCTTATTCCGCGCGAAATAAGGAAAAACCACTACTTAACTCTCACTATTATGAAAAGTCATATATACTATCTGTTTCTTTAAATTAATATTAGGTTAACTTACAAAAATAATGTTTATATTATAAGGGAAATAACATGATATACAGATCAAAGTCTTTTAATCTTCATCGGCCATTAGAATCCAGCGGTTTAACTCGCGCTAATTCTTTTTCCGGCAAATGGTCAAAATCTTTTAATATTAGAGCGTCTATCGTTATCAAAGAGGTTAGTGCACTTAGTGCACACAGAGCAGTAGAAAAAATACTGAATGAAACAATGGATGATGATTGGAATGATATCGAATATTCTACTCTCAATAATGAAACTAGAAAGTGGCATGATAGATTTTGTCAAACAAAGGACATTCTTTCAAATATATTGAGTGTTTCAGAAGGGTTATCGATGGAAAGTCCAACTGAGTTGTCGATGGACCGTTCAAGAGAGTTATTTTTTGTTGCTTATTTTCGTAGTGTTCCTGTCGGTGCTTTGTACTTATTAGTGACAAATAATGGTCGAATACCTGAAGTCGTTTATGTAGCAACACATTGTGGTATTCGTAACTGTGGCCCTTTACTCATTGAAAGTGCAGTTAATAAATCTCAACAATTTGGAACGGGAGGTAAATTAAAACTATTCCCTCTTGAAAAAGCAAGATACGCATATCTGAAAATGGGATTCAGTAATTTAAATTTGATGATGCAATTAGTTCCTTCGGAACATCCTGATAAATGGATATGGAATACAAATACTCAGCGCTATAAATATAATTTTATTTAAATACTTAATAAAAATGCGATAACATCCGTATTTACTGAAATGAATTTATGAAAAATGTCTGAATTGTTCAAATTATTGAAAGGAGCATAAATACTATGTTTAGATCAAAATCTTTTAATATTAATCGGCCCTCGATATCAGGCCATTTAATACGCTCTAAATCTTTTTCAGAAATTTTTCCGATTTCATTTAATATCAGACATTCTATAGTTATTAAAGAAGCTAATCCATCAGAAGTATGTAGCAACATGAAAGAAATAATAAGAAATACGATGAATAATGACTGGATAGATTTTAATTCAGCGCCTTGCCTTAATGATGAGCAAAGAAGATGGAAAGCCAGATATGATGATGCATTAGAGATATTTAATGAGGTCTGCTCTAATTCAGAAATACACATTCTATTAAGCCGGCCTGATAAAAAAACATTCTTTTATATTGCTTATTATATGGGACACCCTATAGGTGTGTTGCAATTATCCATGTATTATAAGTTACCTAAAGTGGCTTTTTTGGCAACACATTGCGGTATTCAAGGGTGTGGAAAATTACTTATTGAATATGCCGTTAATAAATCACAGCAATTAGGTCATAACGGAAAATTATACCTTAAATCGTTGGATAATGCTCAGCATGTGTATAAAAGTATGGGATTTATTAATGCAGGAGAATATCTAGAACTAAATCCTGCTGAAAGAACGGATAAATGGATATGGAATAGTGTGAAAAATTGTTACAAATTCAAGTTTTTTTGAATTTCAGGCAGAATATTCAGCGTATTGCGTTTTTTTCGGCTTTTTGTTGTCAAATTATTGGATAAATCACAGACATCTTCCAATCAAAAAGCCGAATTATCACCGAAGCCATTATCACGGTGGCAAATCTGATATTAATGGATTTCTTTCATTTCAACGCGCAATTCTTTCGGTACTTCAAACACAATATTTTCTTCGCGGCCATGCAGCTCATTCACCGCTTCTGCGCCAAGCCGTTGCAGACGTTCAATCACTTGCTGTACCAGAATATCCGGGGCGGATGCGCCAGCGGTGACGCCGATGACACTCACGCCATCAATCCATTCCTCTTTGATATCCTCCGCAGAATCAATCAAATAAGCCGGTTTGCCCATACGTTGCGCCAGTTCGGCCAGACGGTTTGAGTTTGATGAATTTTTCGAGCCAACCACCAGCACGATATCCGCATCCGCAGCCAAATCACGCACCGCTTCCTGACGGTTAGTGGTGGCATAACAGATATCATCTTTGCGTGGGCCGATAATATTCGGGAAGCGGGTATTCAGTGCGTCAATCACATCGGAAGTATCATCCACAGAAAGCGTGGTCTGGGTCATAAAACTGAGGTTATTTTCATCTTTGACTTGCAGCTTCCACACATCCTCCGGCGATTCCACCAGATACATTCCCCCTTCCGGGTTATTGTACTGCCCCATCGTACCTTCAACTTCGGGATGGCCTGCATGGCCGATCAAAATGGCTTCTTTGCCTTTACGGCTTGCCCTTGCCACTTCCATATGCACTTTTGTCACCAATGGACAGGTCGCGTCAAACAGCATCGTCAGGTCACGGGAACGGGCTTCTGAGCGAATAGCCTGAGAAACGCCATGAGCGGAGAAAATCAGGATCGCGCCATCTGGCACTTCTGAAATTTCTTCAATAAAAATAGCACCACGCGCTCTGAGATCTTCAACCACATAGCGATTGTGGACCACTTCATGGCGGACATAAATCGGGGCGCCGTACAGTTCAAGTGCGCGATCGACAATGCTGATGGCGCGATCAACACCCGCACAAAAACCACGTGGGTTAGCCAGCAATATTTGCATGGTTTTCCTCCGGTTTATCCTCCCACTGGGGGTCTATTTCCAACACTTCAATCTCAAAAGTGATGTTTTGATCAGCCAGCGGATGGTTAAAATCAACAGTGATGGAACCTTCTGTCACTTCTTTGATAAGCCCCGGCATTTCGCTGCCGTTGATGGCCGTAAACAGCATGATGGTGCCCACTTCCGGAATACCTGAATCGGCAAAATCACGTGGAGTAAAATACTGCACCAAATCAGGGGAATGTTGACCAAAAATGACTTCTCCCGCCAGAGTAAACTGGTGTTTGTCACCGGTTTTCAGGCCGAGAAGCTCTTGTTCCAGTGGCTCAGAAAGGCTGCCATCACCCAAACGGAATAAGGCCGGCTTGCCCTGACTATAAGTTGAGTCTGCTGTTGAGCCATCATTCAGCTTCAATGTGAAGTGTAATAACACGGCACTGTGCGCTTGCACCTGCGTTGACATGTTTCAAACCTTTATAGTGATAACATATATAGTGATGATCTAACGATGACATGTAGATGCCCCGGTGTATGCACCGGGGCCGGATTTTACTGTTTGTTTGATGCTTGCTCTTTTGAAGACTGCTCTTCTGAGCCCGCTTTCTTATCATTCGGGCTGATAAAGCTCTCTATGATAATCAGTGCGGCACCAATACAAATGGCCGAGTCAGCAATATTAAACGTTGGCCAGTGCCAGTTCCCGACATAAAAATCGATGAAATCCACCACAAAACCATGCACCAATCTATCGAACAGATTTCCCAATGCCCCACCAATCACCAAAGCGTAGGCAATATTGTTGAGTTTCTGTTGCGCGCTGGAACGGCACATCATCACCAGCAATGTGACGGAGATAGCGACGGCAACGAGCGCGAAGAACCAGCGCTGCCAGCCACCTTTGTCAGCCAGAAAACTAAACGCCGCCCCAAGATTCTGGGCATAAGCCAGATTGAAGTACGGTATTAACGGAATGGATTCATGCAGCCTGAAATTTTGCAATATTAATTGCTTGCTGCCTAAATCCAACACGAGTACCACAACAATTAACCACGCCCAGCGCAGGCCGGTGGAACAAATGGGTTTCTTCATCAGGCAAATCTACGCTCTTCACCGTTACCGGCAACGTTAGTGACACAGCGGCCGCACAGTTCTGCGTGTTCCGCTACCAAACCACTGTCTTTCGCTACGCCAAGGTCTGTCATCCCAAGGTCTTTCGTCCCAAGGTCTTTCGTATAATGCCAGCAACGTGGACATTTTTCGCCTTCGGCCTTACGGAAAGCAATTTTCAGCCCCTGAAGTTCGCTCTGTTGTGCGTCATCGCCAGCAGCAGAGTACGCAGCAACATCAGCTTGTGAAGTCAGCAGAACAAAACGTAACTCATCAGACAATTTGTTGAGTTTTTCTGCTAATGCGTCGTCAGCATAAAGGGTGACTGCGGCTTCCAGCGAACTGCGGATATGTTTATCGGCACGTGCCTGCTCCAGCACTTTGTTCACTTCACCACGAATTTCCAGCAGTTCAGCCCAGAAAGTATCGTTCATGTCTTCGTCATTTGCCAAACCGAACAGCCCCTCGTACCACTCTTCAGTCAGGACGAACTGAGCACGTTTGCCCGGCAGTTCGTTCCAGATTTCATCCGCCGTAAAGGAGAGAATCGGTGCGATCCAGCGAACCAGTGCTTCCGCGATATGGAACAGCGCGCTCTGGCAGCTACGACGGGCAACACTGTCGCTTTTTGCCGTGTACTGGCGATCTTTGATGATATCTAAGTAGAAAGAGCCCATTTCAACGGAGCAGAACTGCATCAAGCGCTGAACAACGGAGTGGAAATCATACTCTTCATAATGTTTGAGGATATCAGCCTGTGCTGCCTGCGCACGACCTACCGCCCAACGATCCAGCGTGACCATCTCTTCCGCTTTCACCCTATGCAGCTCTGGATCAAAACCATTCAGGTTTGCCAGAAAGAAACGGGCGGTGTTACGGATACGACGGTAAGCATCAGCAGAACGTTTCAGAATTTCATCAGAAACCGCAATTTCACCGGAATAGTCAGTGGATGCTACCCACAAACGCAGAATATCAGCGCCCAGTTTGTTCATCACATCCTGTGGGCTGACGGTGTTACCGATGGATTTGGACATCTTACGCCCCAGCTCATCTACGGTAAAACCATGAGTCAGAACCTGACGGTAAGGCGCTTTGCCTTTGATGGCAGTCGAAATCATCAGCGAGGACATGAACCAGCCACGATGCTGATCAGAACCTTCCAGATACATATCAGCGGCATGACCATTGAATTCAGGGCGGGCTTCCACAACGGAAGAACTGGTGCTACCTGAATCAAACCAGACGTCCAGCGTATCCTGCGCTTTCATGTAGTCTGCGGCTTCATCGCCGAGCAGTTCGGCAACATCAAGATCCCACCATGCCTGAATACCATCCACTTCAACACGCTTGGCGACTTCTTCCATCAACTCGGCGTTGCGAGGATGCACTTCCTGTGTCTCTTTGTGCAGGAACAGAGACATCGGCACACCCCAAGTACGCTGGCGGGAGATACACCAGTCAGGGCGGTTTTCCACCATGGATTCGATGCGTGCCTGACCCCAGCCCGGAATCCACTCAACGTCTTTGATCTCTTTCAGGGATTGTTCGCGCAGGCCTTTCTGATCCATGCTGATAAACCATTGTGGTGTGGCACGGAAAATGATCGGCTTTTTGTGACGCCAGCAGCAAGGATAACTGTGCTGAATTTTGGTCAGACTCAGTAATGCGCCTTTTTCTTTCAGCAGTTCAACGATGATATCGTTCGCTTTGAAAACAAACTGGCCATCAAGAGAAGGATAGGTGCCGGAAATGAAGCAACCACTCGGCCCGACCGGATTTGCAATTTCAAGACCGTATTTCAGGCTGATGGTGTAGTCGTCAGGGCCGTGACCGCCTGCGGTATGCACCGCACCCGTCCCCGCTTCCAACGTAACGTGATCACCCAGAATCGCCGGTACATCAAAGCCCATAAATGGATGGCTGAAGCGCAGCAGTTCCAGATCAGCGCCTGTACAGTTGCCAATAGCTTCATATGACGTAATGCCGGCACGCTGCATCACAGACTCAACCAATTCTGCCGCCAGAATCAGACATTGACTGTCAATTTTGACTAATTGGTAAGTGATTTCTGCACCCAGCGCGATGGCGCGGTTAGCTGGCAATGTCCACGGTGTGGTGGTCCAGATCACCAGAGAAACCGGCAGGTTTTGCGGCTGTGCGCCAAATTTAGCATAGACGGCATCGGCATCAACAGCGGTGAAACGCACATCAATGGAAGGCGAGGTTTTATCGTAATATTCAACTTCCGCTTCGGCGAGAGAAGAGCCGCAATCCGTACACCAATGAACCGGTTTCACACCTTTCAGTAAATGACCATTTTTGATGATGCGACCCAGCGCACGAATAATGTCGGCTTCGGTTTTGAAGTCCATTGTCAGGTAAGGTTTATCCCAGTCGCCCAGAACACCCAGACGCTGGAAATCCGCTTTCTGTGTTTCGACCTGAGTCATGGCATATTTGCGGCACTCAGCGCGGAATTCAGCGGCGGAAAATTTTTCCCCCGGTTTGCCAATCAGCTGCTCAACTTTAAGCTCGATGGGTAAACCGTGGCAGTCCCAACCCGGAATATAAGGCGAGTCATAGCCTGATAGCCCTTTGGACTTAACAATAATATCTTTGAGAATTTTATTGACTGAGTGACCAATATGAATATCGCCATTTGCATAGGGAGGGCCATCATGCAAAATAAACGTCTTTTTGCCGGATTTTGCCTTTCTGATGGCTTGATACAGACCTTCTTTGTACCAACGTTTCAACATATCTGGTTCGCGCTTGGCTAAATCCCCGCGCATAGGGAACCCTGTTTCCGGTAAATTCAGGGAGTCTTTATAGTCACTCATTCTCAGTTCCGATTTTCAGTTCCAGTTTTCCGTTATACAGGCCGCTGCAAAAAATAGTCCCTTGCAGCAACCACATCATTTGCGATTTGCTGTTTAAGCGCATCAAGCGACGCGAATCGCTGCTCATTACGCAATTTTTTACATAACACGACATCAATATGACGCCCATAGAGATCCATTTGGGCATCAAGTAAGTGCACTTCAAGCTGCTGCCCCTGACCCGCAACGGTAGGGCGATTTCCGATATTGGCAACACCCGGCAAAGGTTTATCGCTTAACCCGTAGACGTCAACAGCATAGACACCTTTCACTGGCGCAACCAGACGTTTGAGAGGTAAGTTTGCGGTGGGGAAACCGATGGTTCTGCCCAAACGGTTACCGTGAACGACTCTGCCACTAATGCTGTAAGGATGCCCCAATAATGTTTCGGCTAATGTTAGATCGTCATCCTGTAACGATTGACGAATGGCGGTGCTGCTGATCCGCAGACCGCTGTCACAAAAGCTGTCAGTACTGGCGATATCAAAACCGTATTTTTTACTTGCTTGTTGCAAATAGTGAAAATCCCCAAGACGGTTTTTACCGAAACGGAAATCATCACCGACTGCCAGAAACTTAACACCCAGCTTTTCAACCAGCAACCCGGAAACAAAAGCCTCCGGCGAATTGGCTGCAAATTGTCTGTCAAATTTCACACACAGTAAATAATCGACGCCATACCGTGATAAATACTTAACTTTATCCCGTAGCCGTGTCAGGCGAGCCGGCGCTTTATCTGCAACAAAGACTTCCAATGGTTGTGGTTCGAAAATCATCACCATTGTCGGTAACCCAAGACGCAGCCCTTCTTGCTTTAACTGTTTCAATAAAGCCTGATGCCCGCGATGGACACCATCAAAATTACCAATCGTCAGCACGCAACCGTGGTGATGCGCCCGGATATTGTGTATACCGCGAATTAGCTCCATAGCTGACTCGATACCGTAAAAATTGCCGGATTATACCTTGTACAATGCTCAAGGTTAACCCACGATTACAAAGGGTTTTAATTAATAACCTGATTCATACAATAAAAACAGGCCATACGCCCGAAAAATATTTAATTTATTTCATTTATCGGTGATTCGCTGAGTTTTTTCTTGCGAAAAGCTGTATTCCCTCTGAGTAAGCTGATAAAATCCTGCGCCATCACAACGTAAACAGCGTCGCCGTACAACGACGCTTATTTGCACAAATCCATTGACAAAAGAAGGCTGAACAGGCATATTCCTCGGCCTTTGAATTGTCCTCGATAGAATATATTTGGGAGTTGGACCTTGGCTAATATCAAATCAGCTAAGAAACGCGCCGTACAGTCTGAAAAACGCCGTCAGCACAATGCAAGCCGTCGTTCTATGGTGCGTACTTTTATCAAGAAAGTATACGCGGCTATCGCAGCTGGCGATAAAGAAGCTGCACAGAAAGCATTCAATGACATGCAACCGATTGTTGATCGTCACGCCTGTAAAGGTCTGATCCACAAAAACAAAGCAGCACGTCATAAATCTGCTCTGGCAGCGCAAATTAAAGCAATGTAATTATTGTTTTGGTTATATGCTGAAAAAACCGGCTTCTGCCGGTTTTTTTGTCTGTTCGTTAAGGTATAGCCTTTGTCTTTTACGTTATCTCTTTGTTGGATACGCTCGTTCGCCCCAGTCGCATAGATTCATTCCATTTGTTTTTTAACGGAACGTTAAACAAATCCGAAAAATCTTTGTTGCACACGCGCTGGACAGCCGGATGTTGGATCATCCTCTCCGCAAAAATCACATAATACTCTTCCTGCACGGAATCCAGCCGGCCTATCTCAATAATATCGCTGTCAGCGAAAGTATCATTGGCATAGAAAGAGGGAGCGATAAAAATCGCATTGTGATACATGCCAAAGGCTTTCATTAATGCTGCATCATCGAACTCGCCCAAGACTTCGACTTGCAGATTTTTATTGCGTATCCATGTCAGCAGTTTTCTGCCCAGCATTGAACGGCGCCCCGGAATCAACAGACGACGCTCTTCCAGACATTCAGGAAAAGGTTTGTCCGGAATTGGTGCACGGCAGTAAAAACTAATGCTGCACTCCCCCAACTTAACGGAAAATAGCCCCTCTTGTTGGGTTGAATCAACCGGACAATCTGACAGGATCATATCCAGTTTATGCTGGCTAAGTTGCTCCAGCAGCATTTCATGGGTGGATTCAAAGCAACGCAGGTGGATTTTTTCATGCTCCACAACGGCGGTTTCCAAGACTTTGCTGACTAAACGTTTGGACAGCGCATCCGCAACGCCCACATCAAACAGCAAATTGGACTCTCTGCTGTAGGTGACAATATCCAACATTTCCTGACTGAGCGTAAACATCTTATCGGCGTAACGAAAAATGAGCTGCCCCAACTCTGACGGCACCAGCCCTCTTCCCTGACGCTTAAACAGTTTTCCATCCAGCCGCTCTTCCAGCGCCTTAATCTGACCGGTAATCGTCTGTGGTGTCAGGTATAGCGCCTCGGCTGCGCCGACAACAGAACCTTCCTTACAAACATGCCAAAAATAATAAAGGTGGTTAAAATTTAAATGTGAAACCCGCATAAATTTATCTTTTCTAATATGACTTTTCACAACAAAGCAGGTGAAACGTTATGTCGTGAATATTAAGAGGATGAACTACTTTGGAATTGTCTCGATTATGAGTATGAGCTTAAATTAGTCTATTCGGCTGCGTTTGGCTATGTTTTTTTCTTTTATGATTTTTTTTGCTGATTTCTTTGGTAGTTTCTGCGGTAAAAGTGTGTTTAATCCTCTGTAACCAATGACTAACCCATGATAGTAATTACGTTTGAAACAAAAATATTTCAGAGTAAAAATAGCCAATGATTACCGATTTCTTTCATAAATCTTTTCATTCATCACTATCAGTTTTTCTCACTGTATCTATCTGATAAAAGCGTCTATATTCCGCACAACTTGATCTATTTAAATCCGGCTTATCGAAACGCTCTGTTGTGAAACACAACGTCTTGAGTCGTATACCGGGCTGTTTTTTTTATGTGGAGACAACAGTAGTGAAACTGCTGTGCAAAAATGACAGTGCATTCGTGCCTGTCGCGGGTTTGACTGTATTTGCTATTGCTTCTGGTTACCTGATGAGCTTAATTCCATTATCGATGGCTAATTTTAATATCGATACAGATTATGCCAGTTGGTTAGCCAGTGCTTATTATGGTGGTTTATTAATCGGCTCAATCATGATTGAACCGATTATTGCTAAATTAGGTCACCGTTTTTCATTTGTTATTTTTTTGTTGCTTTTAGCGGCAACGGTGTTGGTATTGCCTTTTTTTCCAAATCTGGATATTTGGCTGTTTGTTCGCGGCATCGCCGGAATCGCTGTTGCCGGTATTTTTGTCGTGGTGGAATCTTGGTTATTGATTGGTGATAACCCCAAAGAACGCGCCAAGCGGCTGAGTTTTTATATGACATCACTCTATGGTGGTACGACTCTCGGTCAATTAGGCATCGGTTTTATCGGCACTCAGGGCGTCATTCCGTTTATGGCCATTTTAGTGCTGCTGTTGGTTGCTACTCTGCCGCCGTTACTTGTACGTCAACAGCCACCGGCATTGCATCACCAACATTTATCGCTGAAAAAAATCACCCAATTCAGTAAACCTGCAATCATCGGCTGCCTGACTTCCGGGATTGTAATGGGAACGATCTATGGTCTGATGCCTTTATCGTTACGTCAAAGTAAGTTCAATACTGAACAGGTCGGCGTATTAATGGCCGCCATTATTCTGGGCGGAATGCTGATCCAGCCAATTATCAGCAAGCTGTCTGTGACCGTCAGCAAAACGCTGTTATTGGCGATGGTTTCACTTCTTGGAGTATTCGCTGTCGGCATGACTTACCTTACGGAGAATTACTTTGTCATGATCGTCGCGCTGGCACTTTTGGGAATGTCTTCCTTTGCCCTCTATCCACTCGCTATCTCACTTGCCTGCGATAAACTGGATTCCTCCTATATTGTCGCCGCAACACAGGTGATGCTGTTAAGTTATAGTATCGGCTCCGTCATAGGGCCGTTGAGTGCAGGCAGTTTTATGTCTCAATGCCATATTTTCCAAAATCGTATCTTCCAAGACCATGTTTTACAAGGCAATACCTTTAAAAGCAGTGTAGTGCAGCACATTGGAACGATACAAAACAACAGTTTGATGAATTTCTTCTTTTTGGTTTTACTCGCCACGACGATTTATATGCTAATAGCAAGCCTTCGCCGTAAAAATCGCGTACTGGTGAGCTGAATGCTCTGATAAATAAAACGCTCTACCGTTGCCTTTCAATAAGGATCATGGAGACCCCTTTGATGCAGATACAAAAAGCGACTGAAGATAATTTTCCGGTACTCCTTCAAATTTGGGAAGCGTCTGTACGCGCGACTCATGATTTTTTTCCTCACGCCATGATTGATGAACTGCGCCCGCTCATCCTGAATGATTATCTGCCCAATCTGGTGGTTTCAGACGTTGATGGGCAAGGAAATCCATTTCCGTTATTGCATATGAAACTTATTTGATATACCTGTCATCTTTCAATCTGCCTCTTTTACGTAATGTGAGAATTATATTACTTACGTAAAAAATATTTCTTAATAAACTATTACCAACAATAATATTCAGAATAAAAATGTATCAATATATGATTTTTCATAATAGTGAGAGTATCTAAAGTGATCTTTCCTTATCCCTATCATTTTTAAAAGTTATTTATAAGTTTAATTATAAATGTAACGTTATATATTAAAAAAATAAAAACCGATGAAATATACAATAACAAATAACCTATTCAGTTTATATTTTTTCAACAAAAACAAAACAAAAGCAATAAAAAACCATGAGAAAATCAATTCATTAAAATATGAACAAATCTATTTTAATAGTGTTTTGATATATTTGCTAAAAAAATGTTAGAATAACACCGTTATTTTTCTTTTGGATTTTATAATCAATGAAATATTTACAACCATCTGAAACTAAAACGTATTCAGGTATTAAGCTATTTACCGATCTTGTTGGTAAGCGCATTACACCTGGGTTACTCTGGCACTCTCCCAGTAACAGGGCAAAATTTGCTTTACGCAGCATTTTCACACCCGTTTCTACATTCAGGCTGTTAGATAGCATCGCTAAGACGCCGATTTGTCATGATATTTTAAAAAAGCAACCGAGTTTACCCTGTAAATTGCATCGCCCATACTTAAGCATTAATTTTAACTGCAAACAGATTGTCGGTGCGCTCAGTGAGCATTATGAAATTTTATTGCAGCAATTAGTACCAAACGTTATCAATAATATATTCAATACTGAGGGTTATTTACTGGCAACCATTCAGGGAAAAAATGAATTATTTAATATACATATCGCTTCTTTGGATAATCTTAATAAAGAGGGCGAGCTTTCTTTATATATGACGAGCCAGGATAATGTCATTTTGGCAAAATGTGCTTTTACCTTATTAACGGTTAATGGTAAACGGACATTGTTCATCGGCGTATTGCAAGGGCCTGCTAAGAATGATAATTCTCTGGATGTTATCCGCAATGCGACGAAAGAGTGTCATGGTTTATTCCCTAAACGCTTATTAATTGAATCTATTTGCCGTTTTGCCGAACATGTCAATTGTGAACAAATTCTGGCAGTCAGTAACGAAACACATATTTACCGCAGTATCCGTTATTGGTACAAGAAAAAGCACCTGATGGTGGCTGATTACAATGCGTTTTGGGAATCGATTAATGGCATTCGGAAAGAAGATAATGATTTCCATCTGCCATCAAATATTGAAAGAAAATCGCTGGATGATATCCCCAGTAAGAAACGTGCGGAGTATCGCCGTCGTTATCAATTACTGGATGATTTGGATAACCATCTTAGAATTTCCCTGATCGGATAATCATCATAATAATTATCCCGCGAATTTCGAGTTGCATCGCAACGGCAAGCAAGAAAGCGTAGCCAACAAAGATGCAGCTTGAAAGGCGATGAGGAATTTACCGAGGCTTTGCCATTAACCATTCAATATGGGCTTTAATGGCAGGCCATTCGCTCTGAAGAATGCTGTATACACAGGTATCCCGTACTAAACCATTTTTCGTGCGCATATGACAACGCAGAATACCATCCAGTTTTGCGCCCAAGCGTTCAATTGCCCTGCGGCTCTGATTATTCAGAAAATGCGTGCGTAGCTCGATAGCGACACAACCTAACTTTTCAAACGCATATTCCAGCAGCAGGAGTTTAGCTTCCGTATTAACCGGTGAGCGTTGAGCGGATTTTGCATACCAGGTTGAACCAATTTCCAATCTGGGCATATTGGCGTCAATATTCATATAAGATGTCATGCCAATTGCGGTATTTGTTTGATTATCAATAACAACAAAAGGCAACATTTTCCCCTGAGCATGTAGGGATAAACGACGATCTATTTCTGCTTCTACGCCCTCCGGCGCGGGGACATTGGCATACCACAATTGATTTAATTGCCCATCTTCAATGGCACGGGCAAATTCCTCATGCCTTTCCTGTTTCAAAGGTATTAAAGTGATATATTTCCCTGTCAGGGTGGTCCATTCAGTTATGTTTTGCATTACCATTTACTCACTGTCTCCTAAAAAACCATTACCTAAAAAGCTATCACCTAAAAAACTATTGCCGCAAAAGCTATTTCCGCAAAAAAAGCTCTCCACAAGATCCCGACTTCGTATCAAAAAAACCATTAATCGAATGGAAGCCTAACTTAAATAAATCCTCATTCACAACAAAGTATTTTTCTTTATTAAATGATTTCTTGATATTTGTCACAATCAATTAACGAAATGATTCCAATCAGGCGCGAACCGTCTAAATTTGAGATCTATCTCATCCGACCACTTAACCAAGCGCTAAGTCATTTGAAAGCAATCTATGAAAACGATCTATACCAGTCACCTTTCAAAATGTGTCTTTATGTCTCCCCGCACGGGATATAAACACTCACAAGGTTTTAAGATCGTATGTGAGTCGCCAATTATTCGATGGAGAATGTAATGAGCAATTACCCTCGTCTGTTTACCCCGCTGGATTTAGGCTTTACGACCTTAAAAAACCGGGTCCTGATGGGATCAATGCACACAGGGCTTGAAGAGCATCCCGATGGCGCCAGACGGCTGGCTCAGTTCTATGCAGAACGAGCTGCGGGCGGAGTGGCACTGATTGTCACTGGCGGTATTGCCCCTAATCCACAGGGCGTTGTTGCAGCAGGAGCAAGTGTTCTGAATAGTGAAGAGACCTTGCCCCACCATAAGATGATTACCGATTCAGTCCATCAGGCTGGCGGGAAAATCGCCCTGCAAATTCTGCATACCGGGCGGTATAGTTACCAGAAAAATTTAGTTGCCCCTTCTGCGATTCAGGCACCGATTAATCCCTTTATGCCTAAAGAAATGTCCGAAGAGGATATTCAGCAAACCATTCAGGATTTTGCCCACTGTGCCCGGCTCGCAAAACAGGCTGGCTATGATGGTGTTGAAATCATGGGTTCGGAAGGTTACCTCATCAACCAGTTTTTGGTGGCTCATACGAATCATCGTCAGGATGGCTGGGGCGGAAGTTTCGAGAATCGGATGCGTTTTGCCATCGAAATTGTCAACGCTGTGCGCGCCGCTGTCGGAGAGCATTTCATTATTATCTATCGCCTTTCAATGCTGGATTTAATTAAAGATGGCTCTGATTGGCAGGAGATCGAACAACTGGCGCTGGCGATTGAGCAGGCCGGTGCGTCTATCATCAACACCGGTATCGGCTGGCATGAAGCGCGCATTCCCACCATCGCGACCATGGTGCCCAGAGCCGGGTTTAGTTGGGTAACCCAAAAATTGATGGGTAAAGTCACGATTCCCCTGATCACCACGAATCGCATCAACGATCCGCATGTTGCCGAGCAAATCCTCAGTGAAGGCTGTGCCGATATGGTGTCGATGGCGCGCCCTTTCCTTGCGGATGCTGAATTTGTTCTAAAAGCTGAGCAGGATCGTGCCGATGAAATCAATACCTGTATTGGCTGTAATCAGGCGTGTCTGGACAGAATTTTTGTCGGCAAGCTGACGTCCTGTTTGGTGAACCCGCGCGCCTGCCATGAAACCGAATTTATCGCTGGCTCGGTAACTCAGCCAAAAACCGTTGCCGTAATTGGCGCGGGGCCTGCCGGTTTATCCTTTGCCGTCACCGCCGCCAGCCGTGGGCACCACGTCACCTTATTTGAGCAGGATAATAAAATCGGCGGGCAATTTAACATTGCCAAACACATTCCCGGCAAAGAAGAATTCTATGAAACATTGCGCTATTTTGAACGCCAACTGGCACTGAATGGCGTGATGGTAAAACTCAACCATGCCGCAACAGCGGAGCAACTGGCCTCGTTTGATGAAATCGTCATTGCCACCGGAATTACGCCACGGATGCCGAATATTGAAGGCATCACTCATGAAAAAGTGCTGACCTATCTGGATGTCTTAAAGCATAAACGCCGTGTTGGATCGCGCGTTGCCATTATTGGTGCCGGTGGTATCGGCTTTGATACAGCGGAATACCTGAGCCAAAGCGGGCAAAGCAGCAGCCTGAGCAGGCATGCTTTCAATCAGGAGTGGGGCATCGACCAGACTCTTTCCCTGCGTGGCGGATTACAGCCGGAAGGCGCGAAAATGGAGCCATCGCCACGGAAAATTTATCTGCTGCAACGCAAAGAAAGCAAAGTCGGGGATGGATTGGGTAAAACCACCGGATGGATCCACCGCTCCAGCCTGTTAATGCGCGGTATCAAGATGTTGAATAGTGTGCAGTACCTGAAGATTGATGATAAAGGCTTGCACATCAGCCGTCATGGTGAGGAGCAGTGTCTGGAAGTGGACCATGTGATTGTCTGTGCCGGTCAGGAGCCATTGAAAGCGCTTTATCAGCCTTTGCAGGAGATGGGTAAAAGCATCCACCTGATTGGTGGTGCTGATGTCGCGGCAGAATTGGATGCCCGCCGGGCGATTGATCAGGGTACCCGGCTGGCACTGAAAATTTAATTTCTCGATAACGGGTTAAAAAAACGGTGATCATAAACTTTGTTTATTTTCACCGTTTTTATTTCAATAGATACATTAATCCGCTAACGACTCAGGTCCCTGCTTTTTTGCCGCTTCGGCCTGACAAGCCGCAGCCGTAAACAGCACATCGGTTGAGGAGTTCAACGCCGTTTCAACGGAATCCTGTACCACACCGATAATCAAACCAACAGCCACAACCTGCATGGCGAGTTCATTGGAAATACCGAACATGCTACAGGCCAGAGGTATCAGCAATAATGACCCGCCCGCCACGCCTGATGCACCACATGCTGCGATGGCAGAAACCACACTTAGCAATATGGCGGTAGGAATATCAACCGTCATACCGAGTGTATTGACTGCCGCCAGCGTCAAAACAGTAATGGTGACCGCAGCGCCAGCCATATTGATCGTTGCTCCCAGTGGAATTGACACTGAATAAGTATCTTCATCCAGATTCATACGACGACACATCGCCATATTAACCGGAATATTCGCGGCTGAACTACGGGTAAAGAACGCGGTGACTCCGCTTTCACGCAAGCAATCGAAAACCAAAGGATAAGGATTTCGGCGTATTTTCCAATAGACAATCAGTGGATTAACCACCAGTGCGACGACAGCCATGCAAGCCAGAAGTACCACCAGCAGTTGGGTATAACCGACGAGTGCTTCGAAACCGGTTGTGGCGATAGTCGAGGCAACCAGACCGAAAATACCCAGAGGAGCCAGACGGATAACGAAGCGCACAACTAAAGTCACGGCTTCGGACAGATCATGGACCAGTGATTTGGTTGACTCTTTCGCATGACGCAACGCGATGCCCAAACCAATCGACCAAGCCAATATGCCGATATAATTGCCGTTTAATATCGCATCGATTGGGTTAGCGACAATATTGAGCAGCACGCCTTTCAGCACTTCAACAATGTTGTCCGGCGGTGACATTTGGCTGGTGGAAGTGGCCAGTGTTAATGTCGATGGAAACAACATACTGCCGATAACGGCAACCACTGCCGCAAGAAAAGTGCCCACAATATAGAGGATAACAATCGGCCGAATATTCGTTTTTTGCCCTTGTTTGTGGTTCGCGATAGAAGACATGACTAAAACCCACACTAAAACCGGTGCAACTGCTTTCAATGCCCCAACAAAGAGTGTTCCCAATAAACCGACTGATTGCGCGACGGAAGGCATTATCCATGCCAATAATATTCCTGCGATTAACCCGATAATAATTTGTGTGACGAGGCTTCCCTGAACAATAAATTTGACAAGAGTAAATTGCTCAAAGCCTCTTTGTTGTTTTTCCATAGTCTATCCATTTGATATTTAGGCCGAATAAGCCTGTTGTTTTTGTGTTTGCTTTTCCAGTATAGGAAAATCCGGAGAACCCGAAAGAATGGTTAATAAAAATATACGACCAACTTAACATTTGATAACAAAGTAATCACATTTATGTGATCTGAGCAACACTTGCGTGATCTGAGTGACATTTTCATTCACTCAATCAGCACGCAGATAAGGTAAAGATAAATTAAATTTTATATTTTATTAAATATATTCAATTAGTTATACGGGAATAAAAATGTTCATGGCAATAACTGCCATCCCAATTATATTCAATATCATTGATGGTTTATTTTCATCATCACATATTAACGGATGATTCTTTTATCTATGGATTCATGTTCAATTGATCACCAAAATTTGCTGTTTCACTGGTGATGATTTTGTTAGAGTGTCGCAGCCATTTATGAAATGTCGTTTGAACGGAGTTTAAGGGCATTTAGTTGGCATACATAATATAATGCTTTGTATTTTCTTATTATCTAATAGAAATGCACCATAAATGCACCATAAAAGTAAGATGCAATCCTTAATCCGCGTTTTAGGAACATTTGATGGAACTTGTAACAGACCTTATTTATGCACTCTGGCACCAAGATTACGAAACACTGGCGAACCCATCATTGGCATGGGTGATTTATGCGCTGCTATTTATCATCCTGTTTCTGGAAAACGGAGTTTTACCCGCTGCCTTTTTACCCGGCGATAGTTTACTTATCTTAGTTGGCGTCCTGATAGCCCAAGGTGCAATGACTTTTCCCACGACATTGCTCATCCTCACTGCGGGAGCAAGCCTTGGTTGTTGGCTGGGTTATCTTCAGGGAAGATGGCTCGGCAATACGAAATTAGTTCAGGGCTGGCTGGCACACCTTCCTGCGCATTATCACCAACGCGCACATAATCTGTTCCATCGTCATGGCTTATCAGCATTGCTGATCGGGCGTTTTCTGGCGTTTATCAGAACATTGCTACCGACCTTAGCCGGCCTTGCAGGGCTGAATAATGCGCGGTTTCAGCTATTTAACTGGCTGAGTGGTCTCTTGTGGGTTGCTATCCTGACAACGCTGGGATATGCGCTCGGTAAAAGCGCTTTATTCCGCCAGTACGAACAATATGTGATGAATTTTCTGGTGTTACTCCCCATCGTGCTTTTGCTCATTGGCTTGGTTGGCAGCCTGACGTTTATCTGGCGTAAGAAACGTACGAATAATTCTGCCCAATAACATTCGGTTCAAGAGCATTCTGTCCATCAAGACTCAAATTTCCCTGTAGTATGTTTAGAATCATCGGGTTCGAATATAGTACAGGATTTTCTTTTTCATGATTCCATTTCCGCAAGCTGCCCGCTCTCTCCTGATTCACTGATTTATAAAAACTTTGAGATTAATCTGTCACGTCCTATAACATTTTTTCACCAATCAGACTTTCAACTCCCAATAAAAGAGACTATGTTAGAAATTCATCCATCGTACATATCTCGTACATATAAAGAAGGAAAGTGCCATGCCACAGAAGAAAAACTCTGAAGAATTACGCGCTGAATTGCAATCACTGGCAGATACGTTGGAAGAAATTATCGGCAACGCGGAGGGCAAGCCCAAAGCAGAATTGGAAAAATTGCGCAACAAAGCAGAAAAAATATTGCAAGATGCCCGCTCTGTTCTGCATGATGCCAGCGATAAGCTGACAGACCAGACAAAAGAAATCGCAGGCCGTGCTGATAATTATGTCCGTGATAATCCCTGGACGGGAGTCGGTATCGGCGCCGCAGTAGGGATTGTGTTGGGTGTGTTACTGGCAAGACGCTAAGATGACGCCACCACCTTCACCATCAGGCTCAGGAAAAGGCCTATTTAACAACGTGCGACGAGCGGCAGCGCTTATTATCGGTGTGATTGAAACTCGCGTTCAACTTGCAACTGTCGAGCTGGAAGAAGGCGCTGCCTCGCTGGTGCAATTATTGCTGCTGGTCGGGTTTACTCTGCTGTTTGCTACTTTGGGCATAATATGCCTGCTGATACTGGTATTCTGGGCGGTCGATCCGGCTTATCGGACCACAGCAATGGCCATTGCCGCAGGAGTGTTGCTGTTTCTCGCCATGTTTTGTACCTTCTGGACCCTCAGAAAATCCCGCCGACTGACATTTTTCAATGCAACCCGTGAACAGCTCAGAATCGATCGCAAAATGTTGGAGAATGACCATGACTAAAATGGCTGTAAATAGCTCACGGTGCCAACAGAGAGAGCGAAAAAAGCAGGCATTGCTGCAACAGATTCAACAACAGCGGCAGTCACTTTCGGAGTACGGACAACAGTGGCTTGCGATAACCCGCTCATATGATCGCGGCTGGCAAATGCTGCGCCCTTTCCAATCTTATATCGCAACCGCCAGTAGCTTATTGCTGCTTTATGGTTTGTTTCGCCCACGGAAGTTTTATCGCTGGTCACGCCATATGGTCAACGTTTTGGGAATTATCAATACGATACGCAAAATCCTGAACAAGCAATAAGCGCGGTTCACTGCCTGTTATGGCTCGTTTCCTTGATGCAATACCCCTTGCTGCAAGGGGTTTTCTGATCATGATTTCGTAAACAATTTAGGGATCTCCCGCAGACACCATGTCTTGGCTTCTCCCATACTGTCGCGCCGCCATGCCATAATAATGTTGGTTTCATGGATGTGTTCCGAACCAATGATCCGCAAACGCCCCTCTTCAATATCCCTTTCAACCATCGGGTACGGCATCGTTGCAACACCCAGACCGGCCAACAGCGCCTGATGTTTATTCTCCAGTGAACTGACCGTTAGCCGGGGCTGTTTATCCAATAATTGGACAGTCAGTACCGGCCGCTCTCTTGCCGTATCCGCCACCGCAATTCCGCGGTATTTCACTCGCGTGGCATCGGATAACGGTTCTGGCTCTTGGTGAATAGGGTGATCGGCACTGGCAACATAGACGTTTTTAATCGCATAAAGGATGCGTGAGTTGATTTCCGAAGAGGCCCTGAAATGGCTATCCGGTGCAATGACGATATCAGCATGACCCGTCTCCAGCCGTTCCCAGACTCCGGCGAGCACTTCTGTCATCAATGAGAGCTGGGTACTCGATTTGTCTGCCAGTTTGTTGACCAGCGGAAAGAGTGAGGCAACCGGAAACAGCACATCACACACGATAGTCACATGAGTTTCCCAACCACGGGCGAGTGCTTCTGCATCTGCCGTGAGTTTATCCGCCGCATCCAGTAATAATCGGCCACGCTCCAGCAATAACCTGCCAACATGAGTAAATTTAGTGCGATGCCCTGAACGGTCAAACAGCACCACATCCAACTCTTCTTCTAACTTCTGCATGGTATAGCTTAATGCGGACGGCACACGCCCCAGTTCATCGGCAGCGGCAGCAAAACTCCCCCTCCTATCTATCGCATCCATAACCCGCAGGGATTCCAGTGTCAGTGCTCGTTCTTTACTCATATTGCTTATATCGTTCCCAATCGGTAAATCTGAAGATAAAAAGCAGATTAGCTGGGTGACATTTCAACGTCCAGCTGACAATCGGATTTTACGTTAATAGCAGGATTAGCGGGTTAATTTTCTGCACTGAATCGAAAAAGCCCTATAGCGCGGATGCGCTATAGGGCTGAATCTGTGGAATTGACCGATAAGCCGGGTTCTGTCGTGGACAGCCATTCATCTAGGCCAGAACTTGCGCGCTGGCTCAAGCAACCTACCCGGGTTCGATACGGGCCGTACCATGTGAACCTCTATTTGGTCTTGCTCCGGGTGGAGTTTACCGTGCCACGGACTGTTACCAGCCGCGCGGTGCGCTCTTACCGCACCCTTTCACCCTTACCTGATCTTCGCAAAAACGAAGCCATCGGCGGTTTGCTCTCTGTTGCACTAGTCGTAGGCTTTCGCCTCCCAGACGTTATCTGGCACCCTGCCCTGTGGAGCCCGGACTTTCCTCCCCTTTACCCTTTCCCGAAAGAAAACGTAAAGCAGCGACTGTCTAGTCAACTCCGGCGCGGATTATAAGGGGTTTATAACCCAATGTCACGCGCCGTCTTTAGCTTGTTCAAGTGCATTTTGTTCAAGGATGTAGCGATATAAAGCGTTTTTCTTCACATCATGAATTTCAGCCGCCAACGCCGCCGCTTTTTTCAACGGCAGTTCTTTTTGCAGCAACGCCAGTGTCCGTAGGGCTTCCGGCGGAAGGCTATCATCAGCCGGTTTATGATAACCTTCAACAATCAGCACCATTTCTCCCCGCCGACGGGTTTCATCCTCCCTGACCCATGCCAATAATTCCCCCACCGGCATTCCCTGAATAGATTCCCATGTTTTCGTCAGTTCCCGTGCCAGCACTACATACCGACCTGCGCCCCACACTTCAGTCATATCTTCTAAACTATCCAATAAGCGATGTGTGGATTCGTAGAAGATTAATGTCCGTGGCTCTTGGGCCAAATCACGCAATACGTCCCGGCGGCCTTTACTTTTTGCAGGCAAAAAACCTTCGTAGCAAAAACGATCGGAAGGCAGACCAGCAGCAGATAATGCCGTAATCGCCGCGCAAGGCCCCGGTAATGGCACGACATTCACCCCGGCTTCACGACAGCGGCGGACAACGTGATAACCGGGATCATTGATCAGCGGTGTGCCGGCATCAGAGACCAGCGCGATACTTAGACCTTGTTGTAATTGCGCTATTAATTGATCTGCTTTCTGCTGTTCATTATGATCGTGAAGTGCGAACATGCGCGCATTAATGGCAAAATGTTGAAGCAACAAGCCAGTGTGTCGCGTATCTTCAGCAGCGATCAGATCGACATGTTTGAGAACCTCAAGTGCGCGCTGAGTGATATCCCCCAGATTTCCAATAGGGGTTGGCACAACATACAGCGTGGATGTCGTAACCACTGCTCGATTGAGTTGATTCATTGTTTCATCCGAATGATCGATTTAAAATTGAGCATCTTTGAAAAAAACATCACTGGATACAGTATGCTTCCCTCAATTTTTGTGCGTTTCAAAACTGGTTTAGTCTGCACAGCACTGCTGGCAACTATGGTTATTGCAGGGTGTACCACGCCTAAACCACAAGGGCAACCACCTTCTGCGCCACAGAATAAGATCAGCGCAGAGATTAGTCATTATCAAGCCATTATTGATAATGCGGCTGGCAATCCGCCGTCGTTGGATGTCATCCGGGCCTATATTGCACTGGAACCTCGCGCAGCAAACGAAGCGGAACGCCAGAAAAATATCGATGATACCTGGCAGGCGTTGACCCATCTTACTGCCCAACAACTGAGCGAGCTGGTCATTAATGCTGATGAATACACGCTTCAGGGCTGGTTAGACCTTCTCAATGCCTATCAGAACAATAAACAAGACCCAGACAAGTTACGTGCGACCATCCATGACTGGCAAACCCGTTACCCGGATAACCCCGCAGCGCATCATTTAACTGATTTTCTGCCACAGTCATCGTCAGTTCCAACGCCAGTTTCCCCAGAGCAATCGGTTAAAATTGGGCTGTTTCTGCCGTTGAGCGGTCAGGCAAAAGCGTTCGGTGAAGCCATTCGTCAGGGATTCCTTGATGCACAAAAAGGATTGCCACAGTCAGCTGCTTCCGCAAATACCAATGCTAATGCCAGTATCAATACTGCTGTGCAGGCTTCGGTTACTCCGCCTGCGGCGAATAGCCAGCCAGTGCAAGTTTATGATACCAACAGCCAACCTCTGACGGATCTGTTGACTCAGGCTCAACAGGACGGCGTTACACTGGTGGTCGGCCCATTGCTGAAACCTCAGGTAGAGCAATTGGCTCAAGTGGAGACGCCGTTAAATATTCTGGCACTGAATAAACTGGATACATCACAGCTTCACCCTAATATCTGCTATTTCCCGCTGTCCCCCGAAGACGAAGCAAAAAGTGCAGCTCTGCATATCTGGCAGCAGCAAAAGCACAATCCATTGGTGCTCGTGCCCCGCTCTGGATTAGGTAATCGCATGGCAAACGCCTTTGCAGCAGAATGGCAGAAATTGGGCGGTGCAACCGTTTTACAGCAATCTTTCGGTACGACGGCAGAAATGCGCCAATCCATGAACCGTGGAACGGGCATCCGTCTTTCCGGTACGCCAATTTCTGTCAGTGCTGCTAATACTGACGCTGTGCAAGATCAGCCAGTGGCAGATACCACGATCAGCAGTTCCCGTGGCCCGGTTGATGCCGTTTATGTTATCGCGACCAACGGTGAACTTGCCCTGATTAAGCCCATGATTGACATGGCTATCAGCTCCCGCCAAAAACCCGCCCTTTATGCTAATTCGCGCAGTAATAAAGCCGATGCAGGGCCTGATTTCCGCCTGGAAATGGACGGAATGCAGTTCAGTGATATCCCATTATTAACCGGAACGAATATTCCACTGATCAAGCAGGCAGCGAATAAATTCGGCAACGATTATTCTCTGATGCGGCTCTACGCGATGGGCATCGATGCCTGGTCATTAGCGAATCATTTTGCGCAGTTACAGCAAGGCACCGGGTTTAATCTGCGTGGCGAAACCGGTGATCTCTCCATGACGGATAATTGCACAGTCGCTCGTCAGTTGTCGTGGATGCAGTTTAAGAATGGGCGTATTGAGGTTGAAAGCAGTGCGGCGAGCAATTCAACCGATAACACAAGTAACAACAACAATGCTGATGGCATCATAGACAATATCTTAGATAAAGCGGATCAATAAAACGGCTGGCATCAAGAGGCGCTGAAAAGCTGACTTATTGCGCCTCTTTCTATGTCCAAGATAATTTAAGATTAATATTTTTTCCTAAAGGTGATTTCAGGATGAAAAAACCACAAAATAGTCACTATGCGCAGGGATGCCACTACGAACAACAAGCTAAACAGTTTTTGCAAAAGCAGGGGCTTGTCTTTATTGCAGAGAATGTGAAAATTCGCGGTGGTGAAATTGATCTCATTATGCGTGATAAACAGACATGGGTTTTTATCGAAGTTCGTTTCCGAAAGAATGCACAATACGGTGACGCCATTGCTACAATTACCCAAAGTAAACGCAGAAGGATACTGCATACTGCCTCAGTCTGGCTTTATCGGCACAATGAATCGCTGGAAACTGCGGATTGCCGCTTTGATGTTTGTGCGATCACTAATCAGAAATTTGAATGGCTGAAAGACGCTTTTAATTTAAATGAGAACCTGTCCGGCAGGTTCTGAATTTCCTCTAACAATAGAAATAAATCAATATAGGTCATCACGTGCTGGATAGAATTAAAGTCTGCTTTACAGAAAGTATTCAAACACAAATCGCAGCAGCAGAAGCATTACCCGACGCAATATCGCGCGCGGCAATGATGCTGGTTCAATCACTGTTGAATGGCAACAAAATATTGTGCTGTGGCAATGGTGGCTCAGCCGCAACAGCACAGCGTTTTGCCACCAGCATGATAAACCGCTTCGAAACGGAACGACCCAGCCTGCCCGCATTATCACTGAATGCGGATAATGTGGTGATCACGGCTATTGCCGGCAGCAGGCAACCCGAAGAAATCTATGCTAAACAAGTCAGAGCGTTAGGGCAGGCCGGCGATGTTCTGCTGGCTATCTCTACACATGGCAACAGTCGAGCTATTATCAAAGCGGTAGAAGCTGCCGTTACCCGTGATATGACGATTGTCGCGCTGACAGGTTTCGATGGCGGTGAACTGGCAGGCTTACTGGGACCTCAGGATGTGGAGATTCGCATTCCTTCCCATCACAATGTCAGAATTCAGGAAGTCCACATGCTGACAATTAATTGCCTGTGCGACTTAATCGACAATACGTTATTTCCTCATCAGGATGACTAAGGAGCCAAATGATGCGGTTATTTTCTCTCTTATTCGTATTTTGCAGTGCAATGTTATTACAGGGATGTATTGGTGCAGCCTTAATCGGTGGCTCTGCGGCCATCGCTACCAAAGCAGGTACAGACCCGCGTACTGTCGGGCAGCAGGTTGACGATACCACGTTAGAAGCTCGTGTCAGTAATGCCATCAGCAAAGACCCACAGCTTAAAACCAAGGCGCGTATCGTGACGACGGTTTATCAGGGCAAGGTGCTGTTAACCGGACAAACCCCGGATATGCAACTGGCGGAGCGGGCAAAACAGATAGCGTCGAAAGTTGAAGGGGTGGATGCTGTCTACAATGAAATTCGGCAAGGCAATCCGGTTTCACTCGGCACGGCCTCTTTAGACACTTGGCTGACAACCAAAGTACGTTCAAAAATTCTGGCCAGCGATGCAGTAAAATCATCCAATATCAAGGTGGTGACTGAAAATGGCGAAGTCTTTTTGTTCGGTATTGTCACCCGACAGGAAGGCGCTGATGCCGCAAAAATTGCCAGTGAAACCGACAGGGTTAAGCGTGTGACCACCGCGTTCACTTATCTCAATTAAGCAGGCGATGCGGCTCGTAATAGCAGCACGCCAATATTGGCAGGCTCAGGTTTTATATATACCACTCCAACTTCAAGCTTATTATATTTCCCCGCTGTACGGGGAAATATAAGGCCTTGAGTCTTTTTATGAATTGTAATTTGCAGTTTATCGCGCAGACAAAAAAAGCAGCGCCAAACTGTGCTGCTTTTTTATTTGCCAAGTTTATTTGTCTATCCGCTTTAAATACGACTTCCCGCCCATTAACCGCATTTGATGTAAGATCCATTGCTGGCGTTGCAATACGTAAGCGGAAGGTGCATCAACCCGGTAACGGATGGGATTCGGTAATACGGCAGCCAAAAGTGCCGCTTCTGAAGCGGTCAGGCGGCTGGCTGGTTTGTGGAAATAGTGCCGGGCAGCTTCTTCCACACCAAAAATACCCTCACCAAATTCAGCAATATTGAGATAGACCGTTAAAATCCGTTTTTTCGACCACAATAATTCAATCACCGCCGTCATGCCCGTTTCCAGCCCTTTCCTTACCCAGCTCCGGCCATCCCATAAAAACAGATTCTTGGCCGTTTGCTGCGTAATGGTGGAGGCTCCACGTATACGCTTCGGTGATCTTTTGTTATGTGCTACCGCCATTTCTATGGCAGAAAAATCAAAACCCCAGTGATCAGGGAACCGCTGATCTTCAGCAGCAATCACAGCGAGTGCCATATAAGGTGAAATTTGTTCTTGATCTACCCACTCAGACCGGGAAACATAAGATAAATTAATTGAGAAAAGCGCACTGAGCTGCCGCTCCAGCATCACCATAGAAAACGGCACTGGCAGAAATGAAAATGCGATTACAGCAATGAGCCACAAAAGAGTGACTGCAATCACGATTTTTTTCACACAGTGCCATAATTTCAACAAAGGATTTTTCATCCTATTACTCAATCATTTCCCATATTTTTCTAACAAGTTTATCTATTCCGATTTCAGCTTCGGATAAAGACTGAGCCAGCATATAGGCTGGTGTCGTGACAATTTTATTTTTAAAATCAACAACAATATCATCTACCGGGCACTCAATATGCACACCGCCCATCTTTTCTATTTGTGCTACCGTTTCGGGATCATTACCTACGGTAACTTTTATCGATTTATCTAATATTTTTGGAACCATAACGGGTGCGATACACATAAAACCCATCGGCTTGCCCTTTTTGTGCATTAACCGAACAACACTTAACAGATCTTTATTTATTTTACACTCAGATCCTTTAAAGGCGAAGTTACACAAATTTTTAGCGACACCAAAGCCACCGGGAACAATCAGTGCATCCAAAGCATCAACATCAATTTCAGATAAGGATCGAACATTTCCTCTTGTTATACGGGCCGACTCTTCCATTATGTGACGGGCTTCTTTTTTTTCCTCTCCGTTAAGATGATTAATTACATGATGTTGTGACTCATCAGGCGAAAAAAAAGACATTTTGGCGCCTAAACGACTCAAAGAAAGCATAGTCAGGACTGATTCGTGAATTTCGCTACCGTCGTAGACGCCACATCCACTCAATATCACTGCAACGGATTTCATATTTCTCTCCATATGTAGTAGATTAATGCTTAACCCCTTAGAGGGTTAAACACCAATCTTCATCACAGATTTTAATGAATCTTGTAACAAAAAATCTTATCTTTGCTATGTTGGTACTTGTGTTCTGTCTGGAATAATTTTTCAATGACTCGCTCCAGAACAAATTTTAGATAAGCGGGTAACAAGTTTCCCTGGTGTTGGCGCAGTATTCGCGCACCCCAACTTCGGTTGGGGTTATTTTTTTGTAGCGCTTGCTAACCAGTTTCTCAATATTTCCGTATCTTTTTTCCACTCCAAATTCAATTCATCCACCCACTCCTGCACATTATCCCACCATGCCGGTAAATCCGGGGACTGGATTTGTTGAGCCAATTGCTGGAGATGACGTAACCCGACAGAACCGGCAGCGCCTTTGATTTTATGCGCCTCTTCCGTAATGCCTTTTTGATCCCGCGCGGTCATGTTCGAATCGAGCAAGGCAAGATAGCTTGGCATCATATTTTCGAAAATGGTCAGGTTGCTGGCGATCATCTCCGGCCCGACCAAATCGATATACTGTGTGAGCATCTCGGTATCGAGCAGCTCTTCATCCTTTTTCAATACCGCAGGCGCCGATAATGCGGGATCGGCTGACTTGCCCCAGTATTTTTCCATGACAGCCGTCAGCGCCTTAACGGAAAGAGGCTTACTCAACACATCATCCATACCGGCATCAAGATACTCCTTTTTGCCTTTCAAGACGTTCGCCGTCAGCGCGATTAATGGGGGAAGAGAATGATGCGCGTAACGCTGATTGATTTCACGGGCGACATCCAATCCGGTCATATCCGGCAATTGAATATCAAGCAGCACTAAGTCGTACTCATCTGGATCGAACATATCCAGCGCATCACGGCCATTCATCGCCACATCGACGCTGTTACCCAGTTTTTCCAGCACTGAACGCGCCACAATGACGTTCAGCTCAATATCTTCAACCAATAAAATATTCAGTGTCGGTAAAGGCAGATCACCGTCTTCTGCTTCGTTTTCTGATTTTTCGTCAACTGCTGACGCAATCACCGATAAGGTAAAACAGGAACCTTCTCCGACGGTGCTCTTAACGGTGATGTCACCGCCCATCGCCAGCGCCAGCCGTTTGGAAACCGCCAGCCCGATGCCGGTGCCTGTTGCCGGGCGTCCACCCGCGCTGTCTCTCACCTGATAATACATGGCGAAGATTTTTTCTAATTCGTCAGCTGGGATGCCGATACCGGAGTCAGTCACTTCAAATAGCAAACGGTCTTCTTTTTCACGCCAGATACGTACCCGGATTTCACCTTTCTGGGTAAATTTCACCGCATTGCCAATCAGATTCCACAGAATCTGCCGCAGACGGGTTCCATCCGCCAGCACTTTGGCAGGCAGTGGCATTTCAGGTTCAAGGACAAACCGAATTCCTTTCGCCTGTGCCAGTAACCCTGACAGATTCTCCAAATCCGCCATAAAGCCGGTAAAATCGATCGGCTGGCTGTCAAGTTGGACTTTTCGTCGCTCAATTTTATCTAACTCAACGATATCATTGAAAATATTCCCCAGCGTAATCGCACTGACATGGATAGTTTTCAGGTATTTGTTCTGTTCTGCTGTCAGATGGGTATCGAGCAGAATACGGCTCAGGCCGACGATGCCATTGAGAGGCGTACGCAGTTCGTGGCTGATGGTAGAAATAAACGTGGTCTTCTCCCTGCTGGCATTTTCCAACGCTTCCTGATAGCGCTTACGCTCTGTGATATCGCGTCCGAACCCCATCAGGCCATGCCGCTTACCAATACGGTCATAAAAAGGCACTTTTCTCAGCTCAAAACAGGCTTTGCGCCCATCGGGATAAACCAGCCATTGTTCATAGGTCAGAGAGACATTGTGGCGAAAAACTTTTTCATCCGTTTCCATGACCTTGCTGGCGATTTCTTTATCGTAAACTTCCGTCGGCGTCAGGCCAATCAACTGTTTCTCGCTTTTCCCTGTCAGCAGTTCCATCGCACGGTTACAGCCTGAAAACTCATCGCTTTCATTGCGGTAATAAACCAGATCAGGCGAGGCATCGAGGAATGAACGCAGCAAAATGGATTGCTGTTCAAGTTCACTTTGCGTTTTTTCACGGTGTTCCATTTCCAGTTTCAGTTTATCCAGCAACACCAAATGCGCCTGCTCTGCTTTTTCCCTTTCGCTGATTTCCTGATTCAATTGGGTAATATTATTTTTTAGCTGCTGATTTAATTCAGCGTCACGCTGACGCATTTCCTCCAGTTTTTCCACTAAACTGGATAATCGCTGACGGGATTCTTCCAGTTGTTCGACAACAATTGAAAGAAAATAGACCGCCCACGGGGTAATTAATAAACCAAAAATGATGGAACGAATTAAGTCAATGCGCTGCACTTCTCCATGCAAGAAGAACGTAACAGCCATTTGCATCGCCATCGCTAACAGCACCAACGCCGAAGCCAGCAATAACGAAAAACGGACTAACCCGAGTTTCATCATCAAATCGACGTAATATTGGGCAAGCCCTCTAATCAGCTTCATAACAGCTCCAAATAAAACCATGAATCCGAATATACCAATCCAACTTCAAGTTGCAGCTTACAAAGCCGCGTCCTGCAAGACGCGGTTTTGTGAAACCATATGAGTGCTTATATCTTCCCGCTGCGCGGGGAGATATAAGACGTATCTTGAAAGGCGGCGGGTATAAAGTCACCAAGTTGAATCATAACTCAAAAAAACCTGACTCAGCTAAGGGATATTATTGCTGACCTTCAAATCCAAAAAGAATAAATACGCATAAAAACAGAATAATAAATCAATAATATCGGTAGCTAATCGTAAAAAAGCAAAAACAATCCCAACATTTAATCTTAACGAACCTCTAATACGCAATTAAATTCCAATAAAAATATAAATATAAGATTAATATTTCGAGAAATATCACTTTTTAAGTGAATTCAAAAAACATATTGCGATAAATTTAGTGATATTAATCACATTATCTTTAAGTTATGACTCAGGTCACAAAATAATTTTTTCGCAATAATTTTATTTAAATTCAATTAGATGAATCTTTATTTATTACAAAAAATGCCATTTTGCACTATTTGACCTGCTTTATTTTTCCCGATAAGTTGGAAATTCACTGAAAATTATCTGTTGTAATACTTTCCAGCTCATATTTATGCAGTACCTTCAGCAATACACAACATTATTAAATTGAAGGCGCAATTTAGACGCCTGTAGCGGAGTGATGTAAAAGTCGACAGAATTTAGGGGTTTCATCATGTTGTATGACAAATTACAGGAAAAAGATAACTGTGGCTTTGGCTTAATCGCGCACATTGAAGGGGAACCAAGCCATAAAGTGGTGCGCACAGCGATACATGCACTTGCCAGAATGCAGCATCGCGGAGCCATTCTGGCGGATGGAAAAACCGGCGATGGCTGTGGTTTATTAATGCAAAAACCCAACCGCTTTTTCCAGATGATCGCAGAAGAACAGTCATGGCATCTGGCAAAAAACTACGCCGTTGGCATGTTGTTTTTAAGTCAGGATAGCCAAATTGCACAATCATGCCGCGATATCATCGAACAAGAACTGGAACAGGAAACCCTGTTCATTGCCGGATGGCGGGAAGTTCCCATCAATCACGATATTTTAGGCAATATCGCATTATCAAGCCTGCCGCGTATTGAGCAGATTTTTATCAATGCGCCTGCCGGATGGCGGGCTCAGGATCTGGAGCGGCGGCTGTTTATTGCCCGCCGCCGGATAGAAAAACGCATTACTGATAATGATTTTTATATTTGCAGCCTGTCCAATTTAGTCACCGTCTACAAAGGGCTGTGCATGGCGGCGGATCTGCCGCGTTTCTATCCTGATTTGGCCGATTTACGGATGGAATCTGCGATCTGCCTGTTTCATCAGCGCTTTTCAACCAATACGGTTCCTCGCTGGCAATTGGCGCAACCGTTTCGTTATCTGGCTCACAATGGTGAAATCAATACGATTACCGGTAACCGGGAGTGGGCCAGAGCACGCGCCTACAAATTCCGCACGCCGCTGATCCCGGATTTACAAACCGCAGCGCCTTTCGTGAATGAAACCGGTTCTGACTCCAGTTCACTGGATAATATGCTGGAGCTATTTCTCAATGGTGGGATGGATTTAATTCGGGCGATGCGCTTACTGGTGCCACCTGCATGGCAGAATAATCCGGATATGGATGACGATCTGCGTGCTTTTTTCGATTTTAATTCCATGCATATGGAGCCGTGGGACGGCCCGGCAGGCATTGTGATGTCTGATGGGCGCTATGCTGCCTGTAACCTCGACCGCAATGGCTTGCGGCCGGCGCGTTATGTTATCACCAAAGATCGGCTGATTACCTGTGCGTCCGAAGTGGGGATCTGGGATTACCAAGCGGATGAAGTGGTGGAAAAAGGGCGGGTTGGGCCGGGTGAGTTAATGGTGATCGATACACTGGAAGGGCGTATTCTCCATTCTGCTGAAACCGATAACGATTTGAAAAACCGTCATCCTTATAAAACTTGGTTGGAAAAAAACGTCAAGAAACTGACGCCATTTGAAACATTACCAGAGGCTCAGGTCGGTAAACGGGATTTGGATGATCGCAAGCTGGCGACGTACCAGAAACAATTTGCCTACAGCAGTGAAGAGTTGGAGCAGGTCATTCGTGTTCTGGGAGAAAATGGGCAGGAAGCGACAGGATCAATGGGCGATGACACACCATTTGCCGTCCTCTCCAGCCGCCCGCGTATCATTTACGATTATTTCCGTCAGCAATTTGCTCAGGTGACCAACCCTCCCATTGATCCGCTGCGCGAAGCTCATGTGATGTCGCTGTCCACCCGTATCGGCCGGGAAATGAACGTCTTTTGTGAAGCCGAAGGGCAGGCTCACCGCCTGTGTTTTGAATCTCCCGTGCTGCTCTACTCCGATTTTGTGCAGCTGACAACGCAACAAGAACCTTATTACCGGGCAGAAACACTGGATTTAACTTTCAATCCACAAGAAACCAGCCTGAAAGCCGCCGTTTCAACCCTGTGCGAACAAGCCGAACAACGGGTTCGTGATGGCGCGGTTTTGCTGGTGCTATCCGACCGTCATATTTCCCCGGAACAATTGCCGATCCCGGCACCGATGGCGGTTGGTGCCATTCAACATTGTCTGGTGGAAAAAAATCTGCGCTGTGATGCCAACCTGATAGTGGAAACCGCCAGTGCCCGTGATTCACACCATTTCGCGATATTACTTGGCTTTGGAGCTACTGCTGTTTACCCCTATCTGGCCTACGAATCGCTGGGCAAAATGATCGATGACGGCACAATCGATACGCCTTATGCCCGTGTCATGCTGAATTACCGCAATGGCATCAATAAAGGGCTGTATAAGATCATGTCCAAAATGGGCATTTCCACCATTTCCTCCTATCGCTGTTCCAAGTTGTTCGAAGCGGTTGGTTTACATTCTGAAGTCACTGATATTTGCTTTAACGGCGTTGTCAGCCGGATTGAAGGGGCTGATTTCAATGATTTTGAACAGGATTTGCGTAACCTTTCCAAACGGGCATGGCTGCAACGCCACGCTATCGATCAGGGCGGTTTACTGAAATATGTCCACAATGGTGAATATCACGCTTACAACCCGGATGTTGTCACCGCATTGCAGGCTGCCGTTCACAGTGGTAAATACAGCGACTACCAAAAATATGCCCAGCTAGTTAACGGACGCCCTATCACCACACTGCGTGATCTGCTGGCTATCGTGCTACAAGAAACGCCGATCCCCATTGAAGAAGTCGAGCCTGCCGAAGCTCTGTTCAAGCGTTTCGATACCGCCGCGATGTCAATCGGCGCACTCAGCCCCGAAGCTCATGAAGCATTGGCAGAAGCGATGAATACGCTGGGCGGTTTTTCTAATTCCGGCGAAGGGGGAGAAGACCCTGCGCGCTATGGCACGAAAAAAGTTTCCCGGATTAAGCAAGTTGCTTCCGGGCGTTTTGGCGTCACACCGGCGTATTTGAGCAGTGCCAGTGTCATTCAGATAAAAGTCGCTCAGGGTGCAAAACCCGGTGAAGGCGGGCAATTACCGGGAGATAAAGTCACGCCTTATATTGCCAGACTGCGCTATTCGATTCCCGGCGTCACCCTGATTTCGCCGCCGCCTCATCACGATATCTATTCTATCGAAGATTTGGCTCAGCTCATTTTCGACCTGAAACAAGTCAACCCTGACGCGCTGATTTCCGTCAAACTGGTTTCCGAGCCGGGTGTGGGAACAATTGCGACCGGTGTGGCTAAGGCCTATGCGGACCTGATTACTATCGCGGGTTATGATGGCGGAACCGGCGCCAGCCCACTCTCTTCGGTAAAATATGCGGGCTGTCCGTGGGAGCTTGGTTTGGTTGAAACCCAGCAAGCATTGGTGGCTAATGGTTTGCGCCATAAAATCCGTCTTCAGGTTGATGGAGGCTTAAAAACCGGCGTGGATATTATTAAGGCGGCTATTTTAGGTGCGGAAAGTTTTGGTTTTGGTACGGGTCCAATGGTGGCACTCGGCTGTAAATATTTGCGAATTTGCCACCTCAATAACTGTGCCACTGGCGTGGCGACACAAGATGAGAAATTGCGGCAGTCCCACTATCATGGCCTGCCAGAGAGAGTCATCAATTACTTCCGCTTTATCGCTCAGGAAACACGGGAAATTTTGGCGCAATTAGGCATTCGCAAGTTAACAGACCTGATTGGCCGCACCGATTTGCTTGAAATACTAGAAGGTATTTCGGCCAAACAAAGCAAACTCAACCTTGAGCCTTTGCTTACAACAGTACAACCTCACACGGGCAAAGCGCAGTATTGTACCGAAGATAATCCTCCCTTTGATCATGGTCTGCTGAATGAAGAAATTGTCCGGCAGGCTTTGCCTTACGTAAAAAATACCCAGAGTAAAGCCTTCTACTTTGATATCCAGAATACCGACCGTTCTGTCGGTGCCACATTGTCAGGCGCTATCGCCAAAATACATGGTGATCAAGGATTGGCGGGAAATCCAATCAAATTGCATTTTACCGGTACAGCTGGGCAGAGTTTCGGGGTCTGGAATGCAGGTGGCGTTGAATTAACCTTAACCGGAGATGCCAACGATTACGTCGGCAAAGGCATGGCAGGAGGGCAAATTGTGATTCTGCCGCCGGTGGGCTCGGCATTTAAAAGTCATGAAGCAACGATCATCGGCAATACCTGTCTGTATGGTGCAACCGGCGGAAAACTGTTTGCCGCTGGCCGGGCAGGTGAACGCTTTGCGGTCAGAAATTCCGGCACGATTGCGGTGGTTGAAGGTATCGGTGATAACGGCTGTGAGTACATGACCGGAGGCATTGTCTGTGTGCTGGGTAACACTGGCGTCAACTTTGGTGCCGGAATGACGGGCGGTTTTGCCTATGTTCTCGATGAATTTGATGATTTCCGCAAACGCGTTAACGCTGAATTAGTCGAAGTTCTCGCCATTGATACTCTCGCCATCCATAAAGAACACCTGCGAGGCTTAATTACGGAGCACGTTCGCCTGACGGGTTCTCAGTACGGTGAGAGCCTGCTGGAAAACTGGTCACAGTGGGTCAATAAATTCGCACTGATTAAACCTAAATCCAGTGATGTTAATGCGCTGTTGGGTCACCGTAGCCGTTCCACCGCAGAATTGCGGATTCAGGCACAGTAGGAGTAGAAATGAGCCAGAATGTTTATCAATTTATCGATCTACAGCGTGTCGATCCGCCCAAAAAAGCGCTGAAAATCCGCAAAATAGAATTTGTCGAAATTTATGAGCCTTTTTCTGAAATTCAGGCTCAGGCACAGGCCGATCGCTGCCTTGCCTGTGGAAATCCGTATTGTGAATGGAAATGCCCGGTACACAACTATATTCCTAACTGGCTGAAATTAGCCAATGAAGGCCGCATTATGGAAGCCGCCGAATTATCACACCAAACAAATAGTTTGCCGGAGGTCTGTGGGCGGGTTTGCCCGCAGGATCGGCTGTGCGAAGGTGCCTGTACCCTGAATGATGACTTTGGTGCTGTTACCATCGGCAATATTGAGCGTTACATCAACGATACGGCTATCGCAATGGGCTGGAAACCCGATATGTCACAGGTGATCCCGACAGGCAAACGCGTTGCCGTCATTGGCGCGGGTCCGGCGGGTTTGGCGTGTGCGGATGTGCTGACCCGTAGCGGCGTACAGGTTGTCGTTTACGATCGCCACCCTGAAATTGGCGGTTTGCTCACATTCGGTATTCCGGCGTTTAAGCTGGAAAAAGAAGTCATGACAAGGCGCCGTGAAATTTTCACTGAAATGGGCATCGAATTTTGTTTAAACACGGAGATAGGCAAAGATCTCACGCTGACAGAGCTGACAGCGCAATTTGATGCCGTTTTTTTGGGTGTCGGCACTTATCAGTCCATTCATGGTGGTCTGGAAAACGAGCAGGCCAGCGGCGTCTATGATGCCCTGCCTTTTTTAATTGCCAATACCCGCCAGTTAATGGGCTACGCAGCATTACCAGAGCAACCTTATATTGATATGAAGGGTAAACGGGTTCTGGTGCTCGGTGGCGGGGATACCGCGATGGACTGTGTGCGTACAGCCGTTCGTCAGGGGGCGGGCAATGTGGTGTGTGCCTACCGCCGGGATGAAGATAATATGCCGGGCTCCCGCCGTGAAGTGAAAAATGCCCGTGAAGAAGGTGTTGAATTCCAGTTCAACCTGCAACCCATCAGTATTGATGTCAATCATAGCGGGCATGTACAGGGAGTCCGGGTTGCCAGAACACAACTCAGTGAAGCGGATGAAAAAGGCCGTCGCCGGGCTGAAATCATTCCGGATTCAGACTTTATCATCGAAGTGGATGCAGTGATAACCGCGTTTGGCTTCAAACCCCATGAGATGACATGGCTCGAAGAGCATAAGGTCAGTCTTGATCAACAAGGGCGCATTATCGCGCCTGACGCCAGTATTCTGCCATTCCAAACCAGCAATCCTAAAATTTTCGCTGGTGGAGATGCAGTCAGGGGTTCCGATTTAGTTGTTACTGCCATTGCGGAAGGCAGAAAAGCCGCTTCCGGTATTCTTGATTATCTTGAAGTTTGATTTAATTTTTTCTCCGGTTTCTTTTTTTGGCCGGAGAAAATTCCACAATATAGCGCCCGATATTCATTTATTCCGGCTTTTCCTCTTTATTTTCCTTTCGCTACCACGATAGTTGTATTTTTTTGTTTTATCCGACTATTCTTATATACCAAAGCTAAATATTCGAATTTAATAGCGAGCTTGCTATTAAAAATAGAGTCGAATTATTTTTAATAATGGCCTTAAAATATCTTATTTATATTCAAGGATTAATAAAATAAGAGAATGATTTAGTCGTATATTAGAAATTTGAAGGCGACACTTTCAAGTAGAATGAGCATCACCAATAAATAATAAACAATTAAATTTAATTACATAAAAGTCATTCGGAAAAAGCAATGCGATTACTAACAAAAACATCCCTGCTCTCGTTTATATTGTTAATTAGCTCTCCTACAATTACAGCTGCGCCTGCGCCTGAAAAACCCCTATTGCAGGCTAAAGACATTATTCAGCAAGTCAAAGAAAGAGGTGTGAACCCTGTCGTTGCTGAATTAGGAGAACAGGGGGAAAGAGATAAAATCGCTTATCGCATAACAACAGGCGACCCTGAATGGATAAACGTCGCGTTTAAATTGCTGCCCAGCATGAAGAACGATTTCACTCAACAGATCCTCAATTCCTTGTCTTTTGCTCTGATTAATAACCCCGTCAAGGTGTTGGAACTTGCGAAGAAACACAATTTACTTTCGTCAAATGATATTTGTACGATTCCGTCAACGTTAGTCAATACAAAAGAAAAACAACAATACATTCGGAAAGTTGCCGCGAGCTTAAAAGCTGCTGAAAAATCGGCAGGCAGGCAAGATAAACAAAATATAGAGATATGCCAGCAGGAGTTGGCCTTGTTTTATATTCAGTTTTTGTAAATCATTTTTTATATACCAATCCAACTTCAAGTTTCAGTTTACAAAACCATGTAAATGTTTATATCTCCCCCGCTACGCGGGTCGATATAAGATGCACCTTGAAAGGTGACTGATATAACGGCGAATAAATACGAATAAAGGAGATAAATATCTCCTTTATTTACAGACTTTGATTGCGTAACGTTGTGTTTATTTTACGAAATCACGTTTATTTTACCACACGTAAGGCCGGGCGACCTTTTGGCGGTTGAGGAGGTTCGTCATCAGGGAAAGGATTATCCGGAGAATGTCTATCACGAGATGTTTTTGCATCATGAATCAACACCAGATTATCAGCCGCCAGAGCATCTGAATCTCCCTGCTCATCCTCCACCCCATAAGCGAATTCTGACTCAAACTCCATTCCGATACCATTTTCACGGGCGTAAACGGCAATCACCGCAGACATAGGAACAGTGACCTGCCGTAATACGCCACCGAAACGCGCATTGAAGCTCACGTCATCATTGGATAATTGCAGATGTCCCACCGCTCGCGGAGAAATATTCAGGATGAGTCGCCCGTTTTGCGCATATTCTATCGGAACGCTGACGCCGTATTGATTCACATCCACAATAATATGTGGCGTTAAATCATTATCCAGCAGCCAATCATAATGTGCCCGCAATAAATAAGGACGTAAAGGAGACAGTTGAGCTATATCCATACATTAACTCCGTGACTGTAAACGTATTTCACGCTCTGCTTCTGTTAATGAAGCCAGAAATGCGTCACGTCCGAATACACGTTGCATATAAATTTGTAAATCTTTGGAACCAGAGCTTGGTAACTCGACACCCAGTATCGGTAAACGCCATAACAAAGGAGCAAGGTAACAATCAACCAAGCTGAATTCTTCACTCATAAAGAATGGCATCTCTTTAAATATTGGCGAGACTGCCAGCAACTCTTCTGCTAATCGTTTACGGGCACTGTTAGCTTCTTGAGCACTGCCTTTCTCAATAATATACATCAGAGAATACCAGTCTTTTTCGATGCGGTGCATCATCAAACGGCTGGAACCACGAGCCACCGGATATACTGGCATTAATGGCGGATGAGGAAAACGTTCATCCAGATATTCCATAATGATGCGAGAATCATAAAGAGTCAGCTCACGATCAACAAGGGTAGGAACCGTCTGATAAGGGTTCAGGTCAATAAGATCCTGAGGCAAATTGCCTGCTTCAACGTGTTCTACCTCAACGCTGACCCCTTTTTCCGCCAGTACAATTCGCACTTGATGGCTAAAAATGTCGGTCGGGCCGGAAAACAGAGTCATTACCGAACGTTTGTTGGCAGCGACAGCCATGAAAACCTCCAAGTTTATCTAAAAAAAGGAACGAACAGCCCTTTCATCAACAATGGCTATTCTCGCTCATATTCTCATCCGATTTCGCGCTTACTATTTTAGGATATTTATTATCCGAGACTTATTATCCGAAGATAAGAGGCAAGTCAGGCAAATGCATGGACAAGGCAAAAAATTGTCATTAGTCTACCAGATTTTGAACATTTTGTGGGGAAGTAGATTAAGAATTAATGATGATATATCGGAGTTCGACGATTTTATTCTGCATTATGCTTTTTTTTAGGCAAAAAAACGCATTTACGCAGACAAGAAAATCTGTAGATAAAAAACCCGTCATCAATATGACGGGTTTTAACATCAATCCATCGCCACAATAGTGGCAAAAAATTAACGCTTGGAGAACTGTGGACGACGACGTGCTTTGCGCAGACCCACTTTTTTACGTTCAACTTCACGGGCATCGCGAGTCACGAAGCCAGCTTTACGCAGTTCAGAACGCAGAGTCTCGTCATAAGCCATCAGTGCACGGGTGATCCCGTGACGGATTGCGCCTGCCTGACCAGAGATACCACCACCTTTAACAGTGATGTACAGATCCAGTTTACCCAGCATATCAACCAGCTCTAGTGGCTGACGAACAACCATGCGAGCAGTTTCGCGGCCGAAGTAAACTTCAAGGCTGCGTTGGTTGATTACGATGTTACCGCTACCTGGCTTGATGAAGACACGAGCGGAAGAGCTTTTGCGGCGACCAGTGCCGTAGTATTGATTTTCAGCCATTGCCTATAATCCCGATTAGATGTCCAGAACTTGTGGTTGCTGTGCCGCGTGGTTGTGCTCGGTGCCCGCGTAAACTTTCAGTTTACGGTACATTGCACGACCCAGAGGCCCTTTTGGCAGCATGCCTTTAACCGCGATTTCAATGACACGCTCAGGACGGCGGGCAATCATCTCTTCAAAGGTCGCTTGCTTGATACCACCGATGTGGCCAGTGTGGTGATAATAGATTTTGTCAGCACGTTTGTTGCCGGTTACAGCAACTTTTTCTGCGTTAACAATAATGATGTAATCACCAGTATCAACGTGCGGAGTATATTCCGCCTTGTGCTTGCCGCGCAGGCGACGAGCTATTTCAGTTGCAAGACGGCCCAGAGTTTTGCCATCTGCGTCAACAACATACCAGTCGCGTTTTACGGTTTCTGGCTTAGCTGTAAAAGTTTTCATTAAAGCTTACCCAATTATAAGTTACATGTTGGTGAACACTCGAGGTTCAGAAACTGTTTTGAGGTTCACACGACGATGTCCAGCAAACCTACCCCTTCGAATAGCCTATGCCGGCACTAATGCAAGTTTTTCGGGAAATAAAAAATCCTGCCTGTAACGTGGGGTCGCAAGATTATAGAGAAGTCATTATAAAAAATCGACCCCAAATTCAATAATTATCTAATCCGTTGGCTGTTCACTGTCTTTGTTATGGCCGATGGTTATGGCAGATGCGGGAGCTGTAGATACTCTTCGCTCTGCATTTCCTGCAAACGGGACAGGCAGCGCTGGAACTCAAAATGTAGCATTTCGCCCTGATAGAGCGCGGTCATTGGCGCAACCGCATTGATGATTAATTTCACGTGACGTTCATAAAATTCATCAACCAGAGCAATAAAACGCCGCGCTGCATTTTCCGTCAGCTTGGTCATCACCGGTACATCATGCAGCAGAACGGTATGATAAATTTTAGACAGCGCAATGTAGTCCAGCTGGCTACGGGGGTCTTCGCACAATGCCTTAAACCCGATTGCCAAGACACCATCAACACTACCAATCGCCGGCATATTGCGATGATTAATCACCAGCATCGGTGCGGTATCGCCTTCCCGTCCGGTCAGGCGCAGGAAAACCTGATGCATCTCCTGCCTGTTCCCTTCCGATAACGGAGTCAGGTAAAGATGCGCTTGAGTCAGCGTTCTCAGCCGGTAATCGATGCCCGCGTCCACATTCATCACATCACAATATTTTTTGATTTGTTCAATGGCAGACAGGAAACGCGCTCGCTGCAAGCCATTCCGGTACAATTCATCGGGTGGGATATTGGATGTTGCCACTAATCCGATTCCGCGCTTGAACAAGGCTTCCAATAAGGTTCCGAGGATCATGGCATCCGTAATATCGGAAACAAAAAATTCATCAAAACACAGAATATCAGTTTGTGCTTTAAAACCATCGGCCACCACTTCCAACGGATCTTCGTGGCCCTGTAATGCCGTTAATTCTTCATGTACCCGCAGCATAAAACGGTGGAAATGGAGGCGTAATTTTCGCTCAGTCGGCAAACTCTGGAAAAACATATCCATGAGCCAGGTTTTTCCTCGCCCCACGCCTCCCCACATATAAAGCCCCTGCACTGGCCTGATAAGATGTTCTGTTGATGAATGCCCGAATAATCTGTTTAATAGGTGCTTTAGTCCATTTGGATTTGGCGTATCTGTGGTGGTCGCCTGTACGATGTCATGATAAAGAATATCCAAACGGGCAACGGTGTTACGCTGTACATCATCCGGCTGATATTGACCATCAGACAGTGCAGCCTGATAAAGTGACGAAGGTGTAATCGGTGACATTAACGTGATAGTCCTTAAAAATATTTATTACCGATCTGGTTGATTTTCCAGTATAGGTTTCCGGTATAGCGTTTGATTTACGGTATACATACCTTAAGCCTTAAGCATAATTCACGCCGTATCATGACAAATTCGTATAAAATTAACACCTCAGGTGATATATAAATTAATTAAATATTAATCAATATTCCACTGTGACTGGGTTAGCAGTTATAGTGATGGCTATGATGTCAATTAAGGAGTTGCTATGACTTGGGAATATGCACTGATCGGTTTAGTTATTGGTTTCATCATCGGAGCACTGGCTGTCCGCTTTGGCAGTACAAAATTGCGTCAACAAAACGCTGAGCAAGCCGAGTTGGAGAAAAATCGGGCAGAGCTTGAAGAATATCGCAAAGAGTTGGTCAGCCATTTTGCCCGCAGCGCTGAATTGCTGGATAACATGGCCCGCGATTACCGCCAGCTCTATCAGCATATGGCAAAAAGCTCCAACGAACTGATGCCAGATATGCCGATGCAAGAAAATCCATTTAATTATCGTCTGAGCGAACCTAAGACTGATAACCAGAAAGTCACTAGCGATAGGCCGCCACGAGACTATTCTGAAGGTGCATCCGGTCTGTTTCGCCCAATCCAGAATCAAAAACAATAATATTTTGCCGTGGCATCAATAATAGCTGCTGCGGCACTCTACTTCGTCTTACGGTGCTTTACTTCGCCTTGCGGCATAAATTGATTTGTCTCTTTTTTCAGGTAAATCCCTGTAAAGAAGTAAACAAAATGACAATATTTAGTGAACTTTGCTGAATACTTGACAGTCATAACTGCAAAGAAACGATTATGCTTGAGACCTGTTCTCATGGGTGGAATTTCGTCGAAATATGAAATTTCCTCGTAAGGGTGGAGTGTTAAGCCTGATTATCCTTTCCCGGCTTAGGTATGTTAAGAGAACGTATTCAATGAAAAGTAAAAACACATTACTCAGTGCACTCGCGATCAGTATTGGATTATCTTTGGCGTCGGTTCCAATGGTGAGTAATGCAGCTTTGCCTGCTGCTATGGCTTCTCAAGAATTACCAAGCCTGGCTCCGATGTTGGAAAAAGTTCTTCCTTCCGTTGTTACCGTACACGTTGCTGGTACTGAAGTTCAGACCCAACAGCTCCAGCTTCCCGATGATTTCCAGTTCTTTTTTGGACCGGGGTTTCCCCAAACAGAGAAAAGAAGCCGTCCATTTCAAGGGCTAGGCTCTGGTGTCATTATCAATGCCGAAAAAGGGTATGTACTTACTAACAATCACGTCATCAATAATGCAGATAAAATTAAAGTTCAGCTAAATGATGGGCGTGAGTATTCTGCCAAACTTATCGGGCGTGACCCACAGACTGACATTGCACTTTTACAGCTAAATGATGCCAAGGGCCTGACCGCCATTAAATTTGCCAATTCCGACCAACTGCGTGTCGGTGACTATGCCATTGCTATCGGTAATCCATTTGGATTAGGGCAAACCGTAACGTCAGGGATCATCTCTGCTCTGGGGCGTAGCGGCCTGAATCTGGAAGGGCTGGAAAACTTTATCCAGACCGATGCCTCCATTAACCGTGGTAATTCCGGTGGTGCGCTGATTAACCTGAGAGGGGAATTGATCGGCATTAATACCGCGATTGTTGCACCAAGCGGTGGCAACGTGGGTATTGGTTTTGCGATCCCAAGTAACATGGCTAAGAGTCTGGCAGACCAGCTTATCTCTCATGGAGAAGTCAAACGCGGGTTGCTGGGTATCAAAGGGACGGAAATGACTGCTGATATCGCCAATGCACTGAATATTGATGCTCAGCAAGGTGCATTTGTCAGCGAAGTGATCCCAAAATCTGCGGCAGCGAAAGCCGGTATCAAGCCCGGAGATGTGCTGACTTCCATTGACGGCCAGAAAATCAACAGTTTTGCTGAGTTAAGAGCGAAAGTTGGAACCACGATGCCGGGTAAACCTGTCAAAGTCGGTCTATTGCGTAAAGGAAAACCGATGGAAGTCACGGTAATACTGGAAAACAGTGAAGGCGCGGTCACGAAAGCAGAAACCATGAATATGGCTCTGCAAGGTTCTACTCTCAGCACCGCCGTCGTCAATAACACACCCGGTGTAAAAGTTGATGCCGTTGCCAAAAATTCACCGGCAGCAATGGTTGGTTTGCAGAAAGATGACCTGATTATCGGCGCCAATAATGTGCGCGTTAAGAACATCACTGAACTGCAAAAAGTGCTGAAAGAAAAACCATCAGTGATTGCCCTGAATATTTTACGCGGTAATGATAATATCTATTTGTTACTGAATAATAACTAATCGGTAATATCCTATGGATTTCGAGTTGCATCGCGGCGGCAAGTGAGTGCAGCCAACAAAGAGGCAGCTTGAAAGACGACGGGTGTAATTGCATTCTAGACCTTATGAATGGGCACAGCATAAGCTGTGTCTACTCATTTCTATGCTCTATGCTATGCTTTTTTAACTTATTGATTACTGAATAAATGCCATGCTGATTAAATTACTGCGCTCCATATTGGTGGGATTACTTATTGCAGCAATTTTACTGATTTTTATACCTTCACTGCGCCCTGATAAGTTAAATCATCTCCTGTTCCGCAGCGAAACCGAACAACCTTACAGTTACAATCAGGCTGTGCGCCGGGCAGCACCTGCTGTTGTGAATATCTACAGCACCAGCGTAGGTAGTTTCTCCAGTGAACCTCGCGAACTGCTTACATTGGGTTCGGGCGTTATCATCAGTGATCAGGGCTATATACTGACGAATAAGCATGTTGTCGCTCAAGCAGGCTCGATTACTATAGCGCTTCAGGATGGTAGTTTCTATGAAGCAAAAATCATTGGTTCTGATGGCCCGACAGATCTGGCTGTTCTTAAAATTGATGCCAAAAACCTGCCGGTGATCCCTATCAATCTTAAACGGACTCCCCATGTGGGAGATGTCGTGCTGGCCATCGGTAACCCTTACAATGTCGGGCAGACTATTACTCAGGGAATTATCAGTGCGACCGGACGTATCGGGTTAAGCCCGACCCGTCGACAGAATTTTCTGCAAACAGATGCTTCCATGAATAAAGGCAGTTCCGGCGGTGCGTTAGTCAATACACTGGGTGAGCTGGTTGGTATCAATACCCTGTCATTCGATAAATCTGATAGCGGCTCGACGCCGGAAGGGCTGGGATTTGCCATTCCTTCCGAGCTTGCAGTAAAAATCATGCAGAAACTGATCCGCGATGGGCGGGTTATCAGAGGGTATATAGGTATTTCAGCTAAGGAGCTGGCGAAGATCCGCTCCTCAGATACGGCTATCCAGCAGATTCGCGGGATTCGGGTTTTTCAGATTACGCCGGGAAGCCCTGCTGAAAAAGCCGGGATTCATGTCGGGGATATTGTCATCAGGCTCAACAACAAACCTGCGGTTTCACCTGCCGAAGTGATGGATCAAGTTGCTGAATTCCGTCCCGGCAGTGTCGTTCCTATCACCGTCATGCGTGAAGGCCAGATTCTGACCTTCAATGTTACCGTTGAAGAGTATGGTGAATATTGAGTTCACCCTCAATGGCTCAGCGCCCTATTTTATGAGAAAGGGCGCTGAGTCTCTTGAATCTATTTGATACGTTCGATATTGGCGCCTAAACTACGCAACTTATCTTCGATATGCTCATAGCCCCGGTCAATATGGTAAATACGATCAACGATGGTTGTTCCTTCGGCAATACAGCCAGCAAGCACCAAACTTGCAGAAGCACGTAAATCCGTCGCCATCACCTGAGCACCTGATAACTTTTCAACACCGTGACACACGACGGTATTACTTTCAATTTCAGCATGTGCTCCCATGCGAATCAGCTCAGGGATGTGCATGAAACGATTTTCAAAAATAGTCTCTGTGATCATGCCGACACCTTCAGCCACGATATTCAGTAAGCTAAATTGTGCCTGCATGTCTGTTGGGAACCCCGGATGTGGCGCAGTACGGAATGTCACCGCTTTTGGTCGCTTACCCTGCATATCAAGGCTAATCCAGTCGTCTCCGACCTGAATATCCGCGCCTGCTTCACGCAATTTAGCCAGAACGGCATCCAGTGTATCCGGTTTAGCCTGACGACAAACAATTTTTCCACGAGAAATCGCAGCGGCAATTAAAAAAGTACCGGTTTCGATACGATCAGGCAGGACGCGATAAACACCGCCGCCCAGACGTTCAACACCCTCAATCACGATGCGGTCAGTGCCTGCGCCGGTAATCTTAGCGCCCAGTGTATTCAGAAAATTGGCCGTGTCTTCGATTTCAGGTTCACGAGCCGCGTTCTCAATAACCGTTCTCCCTTCCGCCAGCGTTGCGGCGGTCATAATCGTGACCGTTGCGCCAACACTGACTTTATCCATGACAATACTGACGCCTTTCAGCCGTCCATCCACGGAAGCCTTAACATATCCTTCATCCAGTACTATCTTGGCACCAAGCTGTTCCAGCCCGGAAATATGCAGATCAACAGGACGGGCGCCGATGGCACAACCGCCGGGCAAAGAAACCTGCCCTTTACCGAAACGTGCCACCAGAGGCCCCAAAGCCCAAATGGACGCACGCATCGTTTTCACCAACTCATAAGGTGCGCAATATTCATCAACGCCACTGGCATCGACAAACACCGAACCATTGCGCTCTATTTTCGCGCCCAAACGACTCAATAATTTGATGGTGGTATCGATATCTTTTAGTTCAGGAACATTTTGTAATTCAACCGGCTCTTCTGCCAGCAACGCTGCGAACAGAATTGGCAATGCGGCATTTTTTGCCCCGGAAATAGTCACCTCACCTGACAGGCAGGCAGGCCCTTTCACTTGAAATTTATCCATCTGTCATTATTCTCTTATTTTATTCAAAGTGTGCTGTTCGCGGCGAAGCAAACAATCTTAAAAACCCTGAAGTTTACGGTCACGTTGCCATTGTGCTGGAGTGTAGGTCTTAATTGACAGGGCGTGAATGCGGTTATCAGCAATGTATTCCATCAGAGGTGCATAGACAGTCTGTTGTTGTTTAACACGGCTTAACTCAGCAAAAATTTCACCTATCGCGATGACCTGAAAATGGCTGCCATCACCGCTAACGATAACTTCATCAAGTACCAATTTTTCCATCAGTACGATTTTAATTTCATTATTATCCATAGTTGCTCACACTCGTTGTTAAAATAATACGCCCTTACAAACTAGATGTTATAAGGACATTAGCTTATAAGTGCGATGATTATACCTACGGTTTTCCAGATTATGCTGGAAATCTACAGAGTCAGTGGCGTAAAAGAATTACATTTTTTCTGATGCTGAGCCAGAAACAGTACCGACAATGATATCTTGCAGGCCATAAAGCGCCACCAGCGTTTTTAACCTCTCACCGATGCCAGCAAAAGCCAGTGCTTTGCCTTGTTGTTGCCTGCCGCTTTTGACACGGACAAATAACGCCAGCCCGGTAGAATCCACATGGCTCAGTTGAGAAACGTCGATAATTTCTATCCCGGTAAGTACACTGTCTTTTTGTTGCCATAGCGGTAGCAGGCTATCACGATCCAGCGTACCTTTCAGAAACAGTGTATTGCCCTTTTGTTCCCAGCTTAACAACGCTTCATCCGGCGATGACTCCGTTTTCCGGTTATTCATTTCACCGTTACCCCTATTCCCGTTTTTATATACCAATCAAACTTCAAGTTGCAGTTTGCAAGATCATGTCAATATTTAGATCTCCCCACGAAGCGGGGGAGATATAAGACAGAGATTGAAAGGTGAGTGTATGTCACCGTTTTCTGTATCACTTCTTCTTTTCCAGTGTGATTGGCGCTTGCGCACTGATTTTTAGCTGCTCAGTCAAACCATCAATACCTTTCTGGCGCAGAATATCTGACCACTCATTCTGCTTCGTTGTAATCATACTGACGCCTTCAGCAATCATATCGTAAGCCTGCCAGTTACCGGTTTTGCTGTTTTTACGCCACTGGAAATCCAGACGTACAGGAGGCTGACCATTCGGATCAGTGATAGTGACGCGAATTGCTACGATGGTCTTATCACCCAATGGTTGCTCAGGCGCAATTTGGTAATTCTGACCGTGATACATCGCCAGAGCCTGACCATAGGCTTGCGCCAGATAATCGTCGAATGCTTTGAAATAGGCGTCACGCTGTTCTGGCGTCGCTTGCTTGTAGTAAGGCCCCAATACCAATGCGCCAGCATACTTTTCCTGCACATAAGGTAATAATTCCTGACGCACAACCTGACGCAATACTTCAGGATTCGCCTGAATCTGTGGTTGCTCATTCTTCAGACGGGTAAAGGTTTTAGCTGCTGCATCTTTCATCAATTCATAAGGATTGGTTTGATCAACCGCACCGGCAAATGGAGCCACAACCAGCAGGGCAACCATCAGTAATCGCTTAAACATATTGTTATTTCTCCTAATCAGTAGATTGTTGGTTAGTTCGCTTGTTTGGGAGCCTCAGAGGAGGAAGCCTGCGTTTCTCCTCCACTCTTGTACAGGAACTGGCCAATTAAGTCTTCAAGAACCATCGCCGGTTTTGTATCCTCAACACGATCACCATCTTTCAGTATGGTGATGCCCATATCAGGATCATAAAACCCGACATTCAACGCGACATATTGTTCACCCAACAGACCTGAAGTTCGGATAGAAAGAGAACTGGAACTCGGAATATTGTCGTACTGCGTGAAAACATCCAATTCAACCTGTGGAGTATAGGTCTTCTTATCCAGCCAAATTTTCCCTACCCGGCCAATCACAACGCCGCCGACTTTAACGGGAGAGCGCACTTGCAACCCGCCAATATTGTCGAAGGCAGCAACAACACGATAAGTCGCTTGATTACCCAGAGAATTCAAATTCGCCACTTTCAAACACAGAAAGACGATTGCTACCAGTGCAATTAAAACAAAACTACCCACCCAAATTTCATTTTTCTTACTTTGCATCGAATTAGTTCCCAAACATCAGTGCTGTCAGCACAAAATCCAAGCCCAATACTGCCAACGATGAATGAACCACTGTTCGTGTCGTTGCCCTGCTTATCCCTTCTGATGTCGGGATAGCGTCATAACCATTGAAAAGGGAAATCCATGTCACCGTGATGGCAAAAACCACACCCTTAAGAAAACAATTTAAGATATCTTTTTGCCATTCCACCGCTGACTGCATGGAGGACCAGAAAAAGCCACTATCAATGCCTTTCCAGTCAACCCCCACCATCGCACCACCAATAATACCGACGGCAACAAATATCATCGACAGCAAAGGCATACTGATAAAACCGGCCCAAAAACGAGGAGCAATCACCCGGCGCAGTGGGTCAACGGCCATCATTTCCAAACTGGAAATTTGCTCTGTTGCTTTCATCAGGCCGATTTCGGCGGTTAACGCAGAACCTGCACGCCCGGCAAACAACAACGCCGTGACCACCGGACCTAACTCCCGCAATAACGACAACGCGACCATCATGCCAAGGCTGCCTTCCGCGCTGAAGGTTCTCAAAACCAGATACCCCTGCAACGCCAAAACCATGCCAATAAATAAACCTGAAACCGCCACAATCAATAGTGATTGAACACCGACACTATAAAGTTGCTGCCGCAATAATAACCATTGCTTTGCAGGTTCCGGTTTACCAATGATTGCATTAAACAGCATGAACCCTGCGCGACCGAATGACGATATAACGTCAATCATGCGCCGGCCTAATGCTGCCAATGCCCGTGTTAACATCAACATTCCATTATCCTAAATTAGCTAATAACTCGGTTTTATAATCCATCGCCGGGAAACGGAAAGGCACTGGCCCGTCGGCAATGCCGTCAAGGAACTGCCGTACCCGTTGATCCTGATTCATTTTCAGCTCCGCTGGTGTTCCTTCTGCAATGACTGTTTTTTCCGCCACAATGTAAGCATAATCAGCGATACTCAAAACTTCAGGAACGTCATGGGAAACCACCACACAAGTCACGCCCAAAGCCTGATTGAGTTCATCGATCAACTTCACCAGAACACTCATTGTAATCGGATCCTGACCAACAAATGGTTCGTCAAACATGATTAAATCCGGATCCAGTGCAATCGCCCGCGCCAGTGCCGCCCGCCTTGCCATACCGCCAGACAGTTCTGATGGCATCAGTTTAGCCGCACCACGCAGCCCCACGGCTTCCAGCTTCATCATGACCGTGGTGTGAATTAATTCTTCAGGCAGTGCGGTATTTTCACGTAAAGGAAAAGCGACATTGTCAAAAACATTCAAATCCGTAAACAATGCACCGGACTGAAACAACATGCTCATTTTCTTACGGATAGTATAGAGGCGCAGGCGGGACAGTGCGGGGATATTATCGCCATCAAACCAAATTTCTCCCCGCTCAGGGCGGATCTGCCCGCCAATCAGGCGTAACAAAGTGGTTTTCCCAATACCGGAAGGCCCCATAATAGCGGTAATTTTCCCTTTTGGGACGGTCAGATTAATATCAGAAAAGATCGGGCGTTGACCACGGGTGAAATACATACCACAGATTTCAATAAGATTTTCTGTCTGCTGCCCCATTGTTGATAACCCCCCTTTGTTGTTAATAAACGAATTGTTAATAAACGAATTATGAATAAACGAGTTGATAATAAACAAATTGTTAATAAACAAATTGATAATAAACAGATTTATTGCTGTCTTTAAATAACCAGTAGTGCATACTACAAAAAAATTGTCACATTTGCGTTAGCAAAGTGAGGGCAAGTTTTACTTTTTAACGCCAGAGCTTCAGAATATATAAACTCACTGAACAATTTTTTTTGTTTAGAAAATCAATCAGCACGCGCATTCTGTTTCAATGATTCAGTTTAAATGGATCGTGCTCAAATAAATTCTATTTAAGGAACGCATCATGTTTCTAACTATTGTACTGCTGATTGCCGGGTTAATTTTACTGGTGTACGGTTCTGATAGATTAGTATATGGTGCTGCTGTATTCTCCCAAGCGTTAAGAATCCCACCCTTTATTATCGGCCTGATCATCATGGGGATCGGCACTTCGCTGCCTGAATTGATGGTTTCTGTTACCGCAAGTCTGGATGGATTACCCAACATGGCGGTGGGCAATGCCATCGGCTCTAATATTACTAATCTATTATTGATTACTGGTGCTGCGGCGCTGATTCGCCCCATCACGGTACAGTCAGAGGTCTTGCGGCGGGAATTACCTTTGATGCTGCTGATCACTGCATTTGCAGGTTATCTGATAGCCAATAATTATCTGAGCCGTCTGGATGGTATTCTTCTGTTATTCACTGCGCTTTTTTTCATCTCCGTCATGATCAAAATAATCGCAGGCTCCCCATCTCAAACTGATGATGCCAACGGTACTGTTTTTAATAAGAATAAAAATACCGTTGACAGCTATGCTGTTGATAGTTATACGCGGGAACGAAACTCAGAGTTGCCCGTTGAAGCCAACAAAGGCATCGCCTTGCTTTGGGTCGTTTTAGGTTTGATTATTCTGCCGATATCCACCCGGATAGTCATTGATAATGCCTCTACGATTGCTCATACTTACGGCATCAGTGATCTGGTTATTGGGCTGACCATTCTGTCTGTGGGAACAAGCCTGCCTGAACTTGCTACCTCTGTTGCTGCCGCCATCAAGGGCGAAAATGATATCGCAATGGGAAATATCATCGGTTCAAATATTTTCAACATCACTCTCGTGTTAGGGGTTCCCAGCCTATTTTCACCCAGTGTTATTTCATCCTACGCCTTTACCCGAGATTTTTGGGTCATGATGGCTGCAAGTGTGCTCTTTACCATTTTCTGTTTGAGAAGAAAGCATCAGTTGAACCGATTAAACGGTGCGCTGTTACTCTGCGGTTTTATTGCTTATTTTGTCGTACTTTTTGTGATGCCGGGTGATTAATATCTGTAATTGAGATACTGAATGGAAGAATACAGGAGTATTAGAAATGCCTAAAATTGATTTTCAGCAAGCAGGTAAAAAAGTATTACATATCGAACTCGACGGGCTGGCGAGATTGGAACAATACATCAATAATGACTTCAACCAAGCCTGTGAATTAATGTTCGGCTGTGAGGGCAAAGTTATCGTGATGGGAATGGGTAAATCCGGCCACATCGGTCGGAAAATTGCCGCAACATTTGCCAGCACCGGAACGCCTTCGTTTTTTGTTCATCCCGGCGAAGCCAGTCATGGCGATCTCGGCATGGTCACGGCAAAAGACATCGTACTGGCGATTTCCAATTCAGGGGAATCCAACGAAATTCTTGCCCTCATTCCGGTACTCAAGCGGCAAAAAATCCCGCTCATCTGCATGACAAATAACAGTAACAGCAGCATGGGAAAAGCCGCTGATATTCATCTGTGCATCAAAACCCCACAAGAAGCCTGTCCACTGGGGTTAGCGCCGACCACCAGCACCACGGCAACACTTGTCATGGGCGATGCACTGGCGCTTGCTCTGCTGGAAGCCCGTGGTTTTACCGCCGAAGATTTCGCACTCTCTCACCCCGGTGGTGCTCTGGGGCGCAAACTTCTGCTGCTGTCCAGTGATTTAATGACCACGGGTGATGAGATCCCCAAAGTTCCCCGTACTGCGACGCTGCGTGAAGCGCTGATCGAAATCACACGAAAAAAACTGGGCATGACAGTCATTTGCAGCGATGATATGCAGATCGATGGCATTTTCACTGATGGCGATTTACGTCGGGTCTTCGATATGGGTATTGATTTAAACAACGCTAAAATCGCTGATGTGATGACTGCGGGCGGAATTCGTATCAAGCCTAATGCTCTGGCTGTCGATGCCCTGAACCTGATGCAATCACGCCATATCACCACGCTATTGGTGACAGAAGGCAATACATTACTTGGCGTATTACACATGCACGACCTTTTACAGGCCGGCGTTGTCTAAAAAATAAGGGCTAAAAAAGTGCCGTGTAAAGACTGCCCTATGAGTCTGATAGCATTGTTATAAATAATTTTTATAAATGGAAATTAAACTGGCTTGTTATCCGGGCCAGTTGCAAAATCGGTAGCGAAAAAGTTGAGAATGCCTGAATGAATCAAAACTCGTATCTGGATACCTGTTATGGCCCAGTGAAGAAGAATATTATTGAAAAAGCCAGTAAAATCCGCTTATTGATCTGTGATGTTGATGGTGTGATGTCCGATGGGTTGATATACATGGGAAATCAGGGCGAGGAGCTGAAAGCCTTTAATGTTCGTGATGGTTACGGCATTCGTTGTTTGATGACCTCTGGCATTGAAGTTGCCATTATTACCGGCCGGCAGGCTGAACTGTTGGAAAATCGTGCAAAAACCCTCGGTATTACACATCTTTACCAGGGGCAGAGCGATAAGATTTTGGCGTACAGGGAACTGTTGGATAAACTAGCGATCCAGCCTGAACAGGTGGCCTATATCGGCGATGACCTGATCGATTGGCCGGTGATGGCACAAGTGGGTTTATCTGTTGCGGTGGCTGACGCTCATCCGTTGCTGCTGCCAAAAGCGGATTATGTGACTCAGATTGCGGGCGGTCGTGGGGCAGTCAGAGAACTTTGTGATTTGGTACTTCTCGCGCAAAATAAGCTGGAAGATGCCAAAGGGTTATCAATATAAAATATAAATTGAAAAGAGCATGAGCAGAACTCAATCCTGGCTGATCGTAATACTGACTTTGATCGTACTCGCGCTGATTGGCTGGAATTTCTCCAGTCCAGACAAAAGCACGTCATCACCGGTTTTGGGTGATGGCTCTCCGACTTATCAGACTCAGGAAGCAACAACATTCGTTTATGATCCAGAGGGTAAACTGACTTATAAGCTGGAAGCCGACGATGTTAAAAATTACACAAACACTAAACTTACTTGGTTTACTAAACCGATACTCACTACCTTTGATACTAAAAGTACATCCGCAACCCCGTTAAAGACATGGACAGTACACGCCAATAAAGCAAAACTGACCCATGATAATATGCTCTATTTATATGGAAATGTTCGAGTGGATAGTCTGAACAATGCTTCGCAATTGCAGCGGATCACAACAGAAAATGCAACGATCAATCTTGTTACTCAGGATGTTGCCTCTGATGATAAGGTCACTCTAACGGGTATTGGCCTGAAATCTGAAGGGATGAAAATGCGGGGCAATTTGCGAAATAAAACGGCTGAATTGATTGAAAAGGTGACAACTCATTATGAGATTCCACATGAAGAACCTAATCCGTAAAACCTTTATTGCCAGTACCCTTGTTGCAGTCAGCTTGCCTGCGCTGGCATTAAAAGATGACACCACAAAACCCATTACCATTGATTCAACCAGACAATCTTTGGATTTAACGGGGAATATTGCCACATTCTCGGATAATGTTATCGTCAAGCAGGGTTCTATTGATATTCGGGCAGATAAAGTCGTTGTCACCCGGCCTGAGGGTGATTCCAAAAAAACCGTTATTGATGCCTATGGCAACCCTGCCACTTTTTATCAATTACAGGATGATGGTAAACCTATCAAAGGCCACGCCTCAAAGATGCGTTATGAGATGTCTAACGAGCAGATCACACTGACAGGCAATGCTTATCTTGAACAGCTCGACAGCAGTATCAAGGGCGATAAGATCACTTATCTGGTACCGACACAGCAAATGGAAGCCTTTAGTGATAAAGGTAAGCGAGTGACCACCGTCCTTCTGCCTTCTCAGCTACAGGAAAAGGGCCCCGGTGTTAAAAATACTGATGCCAAAAATACTGATGTCAAAAACACTGATGTAAATAAAAAGAGTAAATAACGACGTATGGCAATATTAAACGCAGATAACCTGGCTAAGGCTTATAAAGGCCGTAAGGTTGTTGAAAATGTCAGTCTGAGTGTGAAATCAGGTGAAATTGTCGGTTTGCTTGGGCCGAATGGTGCCGGTAAAACGACAACTTTCTATATGGTCGTCGGCATTGTGCCGCGTGATGAAGGTACGATCAGCATCGACTATGAAGATATCAGCCTGCTGCCTTTGCATGAGCGTGCCCGCCGAGGTATTGGTTACTTACCACAGGAAGCCTCCATTTTCCGTCGGTTGAGCGTCTACGATAATTTAATGGCCGTGCTTGAAATTCGCAAAGATATCAACCAAGAGCAGCGAAAAGAGCGAGCCGAAGAGCTAATGGAAGAGTTCCATATTGCTCACTTGCGTAATAATCTTGGTCAATCATTATCCGGTGGAGAACGTCGCCGCGTGGAAATCGCCCGCGCGCTGGCGGCCAATCCGAAATTTATTTTGCTGGACGAGCCTTTTGCCGGTGTTGACCCGATCTCCGTACTCGATATTAAAAAAATTATTCAACACCTGCGGGACTATGGGCTGGGCGTCCTGATTACTGACCACAATGTCCGTGAAACGCTGGATGTTTGTGAACGTGCTTATATTGTCAGTCAGGGGCAGTTGATTGCTCACGGCTCACCAAAAGAAATTCTCGACAATGAGCAGGTTAAGCGGGTTTATCTGGGTGAGGGCTTCCGGCTTTAAAAAACACATTTTCAGCAGGAAGTGAGAACGCTATGAAGCAAAGTTTGCAACTCAGGCTCAGTCAGCAATTGGCAATGACGCCACAACTCCAGCAAGCCATTCGTTTGTTGCAACTTTCTACACTTGAGCTTCAACAGGAGATCCAACTGGCTTTGGAAACCAATCCACTGCTTGAACAAGAGGAACTGCATCAGGAGATCGATACTCAGGACTATACTGATACAGAAACGGGGCTTGATGCAGAAACGGAAATGGATACCCTTGAAGCCCTTGAACAAAAAGAGATGCCTGAAGAACTTCCTCTTGATGCCAGCTGGGATGAAATTTATACCGCTGGCACATCGTCAGGTATGAAAAGCGACTACAGCGCGGATGATTTTCCTGTCTATCAAGGTGAAACCACCCAGACATTACAGGATTACCTGATGTGGCAGGCGGCTTTAACGCCTTTTACTGAAACTGATTCCGCCATCGCCACATCTATCATTGATGCCATCGATGAAAGCGGTTACCTGACACTCCCTGTCGAAGAAATTCTTGCCAGCATCGGTGACGATGAACTGACCATAGAAGAAGTTGAAATTGTCCTCAAACGCGTACAGCACTTCGACCCCATCGGCGTTGCCGCACGGGATTTGCGCGAATGCCTGTTGATCCAGCTTGCAATTCTGCCGGCAGAAGTGCCCTACCTGCGCGAAGCAAAACTCGTTGTCAGCAAATATCTTGAGCCATTAGGCAACCGGGATTTTCGCAATTTATTACGGCAGAGCAAATTAAAAGAAAGCGCACTCAAAGAAGCTATTGCTATCATTCAATCATTGGAACCAAAACCCGGACTGATGGTGAATAGCGGCGAATCTGAATATGTTATTCCCGATGTTTTAGTGCAAAAAGAACAGGGGCGCTGGCAAGTCAGGCTGAATACCGATAGTATTCCCCGCTTGCGCATCAATCAGCATTACGCCGCGTTGGGGCAGCAATCGCAGAGCGAAAATGACGGCCTGTTTATCCGCAACAATCTGCAAGAAGCGAAATGGTTGATCAAAAGCCTCGAAAGCCGTAATGAAACATTATTAAAAGTCAGTCACTGCATCGTTCAGCAACAGCAAGATTTTTTTGAGTATGGTGCGGAACATATGAAACCACTGGTATTGGCCGATATTGCCTATCAGGTGGACATGCATGAATCGACCATTTCCCGTGTGACAACACAGAAATATCTGCATAGTCCACGCGGGATTTTTGAGTTGAAATATTTTTTCTCCAGTCACGTCAATACCGATAGCGGAGGCGAAGCCTCTTCTACCGCCATACGGGCACTGGTGAAAAAATTGGTCGCGGCAGAAAACCCGGCCAAACCATTGAGTGACAGTAAATTGACCAGCCTGCTTGCCGAACAGGGCATTCAGGTCGCACGTCGAACTGTTGCTAAATATAGAGAGTCGTTATCCATCCCGCCTTCAAACCAACGTAAAACACTCGTTTGAATTACAGGAGAAGAACACTATGCAACTCAATATCACAGGCCACAATCTTGAAATCACTGATGCACTACGCAATGTTGTAAACACAAAATGCAGCAAACTGGATCACTATTTCGATAAGATTAACCTTGTTCAGGTCATCCTCCGCGTGGAAAAGGTGCAGAAAATTGCTGAAGCCACGGTACACGTCAATGGAGGTGAGTTGCATGCAAGCTCAGAGCATGAAGACATGTACGCGGCAATTGATGTGCTTATCGATAAACTGGCTCGTCAATTGACCAAACACAAAAGTAAATTGCGACAACATTAATAGCTTTCAGACAACGGGGCTGTCATAAAATAATCACTGTGCTGTTTGTAGCCGCTCGTATAAACAGCACACCAATACCGGATGTCTCAACAGACATCTGGTATTACAAGCCCTAAGTGAATAAAGAAATGAACAACGAAACCGATTTACCGCTAAGCTCCGTGCTTTCATCCGAATGTACACGTAACAATGTACCTTGTTCGAGTAAAAAGCGCGTCTTAGAGATTATCAGTGAGCTGGCATCAAAACAGCTTAATTTACCAGAGAATACTGTGTTCGAAGCAATACTTTCCCGCGAAAAAGTGGGAACAACCGGCATTGGCAGTGGAATTGCGATTCCTCATGGCAAACTGGAAGCAGAATGCTCAAACCATGCCGTTGGTGTATTTTTGCATCTGGAGCAACCGATTGTCTTTGATGCGGTTGATAATCAGCCTGTTGATTTGCTGTTTGCTTTATTGGTTCCATCTGATCAGTGTCAGATTCATTTGCACTCACTTGCGCTCATTGCAAAGCGCCTGTCAGATAAGAACCTCTGTCGTCGTCTGCGGTTAGCACAGAGTGATGAAGAGCTTTACAAAATCATTACAGAATAAATAACGGTTACAATTAGGGTTGCAATGGCTGGTTGAAAACGATCTATATCCATCATCTTTCAAGTTGCTTTTTATATCTTCCCGCTCATCGGGAGATATAAACACTCACATGTTTTTGCAAGACACGTTTTGTAAACTGCAACTTGAAGTTGGATTGGTATATATTGAAAAACAAGAAAAGTTGAAAAATAATAAAAATAAACCCTATGGATTTCAAGGTGCGTCGCGGCAGCAAGAGAATAAGTCCCTAGGAGCATAGATAACTATGTGACTGGGGTGAGTGAACGCAGCCAACAAGGAGGCAACTTGAAAGACGACGGGTATAAGACATTAAGGGGAGTCATCTCATGGTGCTGATGATAGTCAGCGGTCGTTCTGGTTCGGGTAAATCCGTAGCCCTGCGTGCTCTGGAAGATATGGGCTTCTATTGCGTGGATAACCTGCCGGTCGTATTACTGCCGGAACTGGCGAATACGTTGGCTGAACGTGATATTTCAGCCGCCGTCAGTATCGACGTGCGAAATATGCCGGAATCGCCGGAAATTTTTGAAGAAGCGCTGACAAAATTACCGGACAACTTTTCACCACAGCTTCTGTTTCTCGACGCAGATCGCAATACATTAATTCGCCGCTACAGCGACACCCGGCGTTTGCATCCGTTGTCCAGCAAAAATCTGTCGCTGGAAAGCGCCATTGACCAAGAGAGTGATTTACTGGAACCCCTGCGTTCACGTGCAGATCTGATTATTGATACCTCAGAGATGTCTGTCCATGAACTGGCTGAGATGCTCAGAACACGGTTATTGGGTAAACGTGAGCGTGAACTGACGATGGTGTTTGAATCTTTCGGTTTCAAACACGGCATTCCCATCGATGCCGATTACGTTTTCGACGTTCGTTTCCTGCCAAACCCACATTGGGATCCGAAACTGCGCCCGATGACAGGGTTAGATCGCCCGGTTGCCGCCTTTTTGGACCGACATACCGAAGTCCATAATTTCATTTACCAGACCCGTAGCTACCTCGAACTCTGGTTACCGATGCTGGAAACCAATAACCGCAGTTACCTGACAGTGGCTATCGGTTGTACCGGCGGTAAACACCGTTCCGTTTACGTGGCAGAACAACTGGCTGATTACTTCCGCTCGCGGGGTAAAAACGTGCAGTCGCGCCATCGCACACTGGAAAAACGGAAGTAAGTTGTCTTTACCGGCTCCCGTCTTAATAAAATCCGGTGTTAATGGGAGCCGTCAGTAAAATATAGAGTAGTCAGTAAAATATAGATTATTCAGTAAAATAGAGTAGTCATGACTGTCAAACAGCGACTTGAGATTAAAAACCGACTCGGTATGCACGCCCGGCCTGCGATGAAACTGCATGATCTCGTGCAACAGTTTCAATCTCAGGTCACGCTGCGCAACAGCAACAATGTTCAGGCAGAAGCGCACAGTGTCATCGCCATGCTGATGCTCGACTCCGAGCAAGGCAGTTATATTGAAGTTGAAGCTACCGGCTCAGATGAACAACAGGCGCTATCTGCCATTATTGAGTTATTCAATTCTGGTTTTGGTGAAGGATAAACTATTTCGATATTTCCCCTCTTTGCCTTCCTGCCCTAAAGCCGTCACAAAAATTAACACGGAAAACATAAAAAATATTTCACATACTCTTTTCCGCCCATCCTTGCAAGAAGATTTATCTTACGGTTTTTATTATTAAATTAGTTAAAATATCTAATTATTTATGAATAGCATTTAGTAAATAACAAATGCCTTTCGCCAACATGTTAACGCTATCAAATCCGTTTAGAAAAAACATATTATTAAAAATAATTAATAAATAATCATATAAATAACCTCTGAACTGGAGATCTACTTCATGCGTTTTAACAAAACCACATTAGCGCTCTTTCTTGGACTGGCTTTCTGTCAGAGTGCAGCACAAGCCGCTCCCGTGCTTGCTTCGGATAATACTCAGGCAGAACGTGTCGCCGCTCACAACAATTCTTGGGCAGAAATTAATACCACGGCTTTCGAAAATAATATCCACCTGCTGCAAAACAAACTCAACAAAGGCACTAAAGTATGTGCGATTTTGAAAGGTGATGCTTATGGTCATGGTATCGGCCTGCTGATGCCATCCATCATCAAAACGGGTGTGCCTTGTGTCGGAATTACCAGTAATGAAGAGGCGCGCATTGTACGTAACAGCGGTTTCACGGGGCAGCTAATCCGTGTTCGTGCAGCGACAACCGATGAAATTGCAAGTACGTTGAATTACAACATGGAAGAGATGGTCGGGGATTTGGCCAGCGCCAAGGCCATTGATGCACTGGCGAAAAAGCACGGCAAAGCCATTCGAGTCCATTTGGTGCTGAACACCGGCCTGATGAGCCGCAACGGTCTGGAGATGAAAAATGAGCAGGGTAAACAAGAAGCGCTGAAAATTGCCCAGCTGCCTAACCTGAAATTAGTCGGCATCATGAGCCACCATGCGCTGGCTGACCTGAACGCGATTCGTGACAGTATTAAAAACTTCAATGAACAAACCGCGTGGTTGATCAAAACAGCCAAGCTGAATAGAAACGAAGTCACGCTGCACGCCTCCAGCTCTTTTGCTTCCCTGAGCATTCCAGAAGCCCAGTTTGATATGGCCCGTGTTGGCAGCGCACTGTATGGTATGCTGCCGGACAGCCATCCAGAATTTAAGCCGCTGATTCAGGTCAAAACCCGCGTGGCGTCTGTGAAGCCTTATCCAAAAGGCAATGGCGTCAGCTACGACAACACATACATTCTGAAACGTGATTCCAGACTCGCTAACCTGCCTGTCGGTTTCTCTGATGGCTTTAGTTCTGCGTTATCAAATAAAGCTTTTGTCCTGATTAATGGCCACCGGGTCCCGGTTGTCGGTAGCATTTCCATGAATACCGCAATGGTTGATGTGACTGATTTTCCTGATGTGAAAAATGGTGACGAAGTGGTGCTTTTTGGTAAACAGGGCAACGAAGAAATCACACAGTCTGAACTTCAGCAATGGAGTGGTATGCACATCGTTGAACTGACTTCTATCTGGGGAGAAACCAATCCAAAGGTCGCGGTGACTGGTTTATAATTTATATTTCTAATGAATTTTGTATCACAGGCTGAAAGACGAAAAGGATTTTCATTAGCAATGCCAAACAGTTCGTGATCATGATCTCTTTATTTTCACGACAGAACAGCCTAATATCACTTAAATCATGTTGAAAATAACACCCCCCTCCTTGTGTTGCGGGGTGTTATTTTGTATTGAGCCTAATTTGGAGCGTGGGATGAAAAAACCTAAGATAATTATCAACGAATTAGATGCCGAACGTTTAGATTCTCTGTTGGAACAACCCGCTTTTGCCAATACCAGCATTGCAGATGCACTCAATGCAGAGCTGGATAGAGCGGAAATCGTACCGGCGGTAGAAATTCCGGCTGACATTGTCACTATGAACAGTGAAATTAGATTTATTGATTTTAGTAATAATGAAGAGCGAATTCGCACCCTTGTTTATCCGTCTTCACTGCAAGACAGCACAAAACAGCTCTCCGTTATGGCACCTTTAGGTGCGGCGCTTTTAGGTCTGCGGGTCAATGATGAAATCACATGGGAATTGCCAAATGGCGAAAAAACCCGGATCAAAGTATTAGAGATTCTGTACCAACCTGAATCGGCGGGGGAATACCACAGGTAATCTCCGGTTGTGGCATACCAGAGAAGAGCGCTAACTCACAGCCAGCAGAATATAACCAAACTGGCTGTGATTAATTGCTAGACTGAGTATCCCTACTGACCGGCAATACTCATTTCCGGCAGCAATACCGAACCACACTGAATGTTGCTGCGCGTTTCAATATCATTACCGATTGTCACCATATTCGCCCACATCTCTTTCAGGTTGCCGGCAATGGTTATCTCACTGACCGGATACTGAATCTCACCATTTTCGACCCAAAAGCCCGCAGCGCCACGAGAATAATCGCCTGTTATTCCACTGACGCCCTGCCCCATCAGTTCAGTCACCACCAGACCCGTTCCCATTTCACGCAGCAAGCCGGCAAAATCCAGACCTTGTCCGGCGATATGCCAGTTATGAATGCCACCCGCATGGCCTGTGCTTGCCAGCCCCAGTTTACGGGCCGAGTATGAGGTCATCAGCCACGACTGCAATACACCGTCTTTGATAATTTCGCGCGGTATTGTGCGCACACCTTCGCTATCGAAAGGAGTCGAAGCCAGCCCGCGCAGTAAATGCGGCTGTTCTTCAATCGTCAGCCATGAAGGGAGAATTTGTTTGCCCAGACTGTCCAGCAGGAAAGAGGATTTACGATAGATGCTACTGCCACTGATCGCGCCAACCAAGTGACCAAACAGGCCAGTCGCCACTTCTGCTGCAAAAATCACCGGGGCTTTCATTGTCGGGAGTTTGCGCGCACTTAAGCGAGACAAAGTTCGCTGCGCACTCTCCTGCCCAACCCATTCCGGCGACTGCAATTCATCAAAGCGCCGATTTACCGTATAGGCATAATCACGCTCCATATTGCCATCCTGCTCGGCAATCACACAGCTCGACATCGAGTAACGGCTTGAGCAATAGCTCTGTAACATACCGTGGCTGTTGCCAAAGACCCGGATACCATAGTGAGCATTGAAGCTGCCACCTTCGGTATTGGTGATGCGCGAATCTGCCTGCAATGCCGCCTGTTCTGCGCGAGCAGCCAATTCAATCGCAGTATCCGCATCCACATCGGCGGTATGGAACAAATCCAGCTCCGGAGCTTCAAACGCCAGTAATTCTTTATCTGCGGGGCCAGCACAAGGATCCGGCGAAGTATAGCGGGCGATATCAATTGCAGCCTGCACCGTGCGGGCAATGGCTTCCGGGCTAAGATCGGTAGAAGACGCGCTGCCTTTACGTTGCTGGTGATAAACCGTAATACCCAGTGCGCCATCACTATTAAACTCGACGTTTTCGACTTCACTGAAACGGGTGCTGACGCTAATTCCCGTGGTTTTATTGACTGCGACTTCCGCAGCATCGCAACCTGCTTTCGCTAATGCCAAAGCGTGAGAAACAGCCTCTTCCAGTTGCTTACGCTGCTCCGCAATTTGTTGATTAGTCACTATCATTAATTAGCCATAACTCGTTGGATTAAAGGTAAAATTTATCAGGAAAAGTGCTACATTCTGGTTTGCCAATTTTTAGTAGTATCAATGCCAGGTAGTAATCAGGCAAATTTCCCAGTTACAATAGACAATATACCCTATTAACACCTACCGGACGATTGGTCATGTTCCAAAAAGCACCTTATCCGGCCTTTTTAGAAGGAAATACGTATGGCAAAGCAGCCTGAAGATTGGCTCGACAATTATCCTGCTGAAGAGGAAGAAGAAGAGATAATCTGGGTCAGTAAAAGTGAAATCAAGCGGGACGCTGAAATACTGAAGAAACTGGGCGCAGAGTTAGTTGAGCTGAGCAAAAACGAGCTGGAACGCATTCCTTTGGATGAGGATTTGTTGAAAGCGATTGAGCTGGCACAGAAAATCAAGCGTGAAGGCCGTCGCCGCCAGCTCCAATTGATCGGCAAGATGTTACGTGCCCGTGATCCTGAGCCGATTACCATCGCGCTGGATAAACTGAAAAACCGCCATAACCAACAGATTGTCCTGCTGCATAAACTGGAAGAGCTGCGGGACAAGTTACTGGAAAGTGACAGTGCGTTTGAAGAAGTTATCGCGTTGTATCCTCACACCGACCGCCAGCAACTGCGGGCGCTGGTACGCAATGCTAAAAAAGAAAAAGCGGCGAACAAACCGCCAAAATCTTATCGCCAGATATTCCAATACCTGAAGGAATTATCTGAATCCAGTCATAATTAATTCATTATTCGTTAATCCAGTAAATGGCTTTCCAAAATGATTGAGTATTCCTTATCCCGCGCGGTGCGCGGGATAAGGAAAAATCACTACGGATACTCCCGCTATTATGAATAGGCATATATCGCCATTTTTTAAGAATGGCGGTTAATTTAACAGAGTAATGATAATATTATTTCTTATTCTTTATCTATTCTGGCTGTGGGTTTGTTAACGGAATCGACATTTCATGCCGGAAAACATTATTCTTATCAAATATATTTTTCACTTCAATTAGTTCCTTTGCAATATGCTCGCCGTAATAAAGTATCAGCCAATTTGGGTCGATCTCTTTTTTAATATTACCGATATATTTCATATCAACATCCGGATAGTTAATATAACATCCCTGAAAGGGTGTTTCTTTTCCGTTATATTTTTCATACGGCTTACTGCCGTAAATGGAAAAACAACCGGAATAAATAGCGTGAATCCAATCAATACAATGTTCAGCAATATCAGGATCTTTCCAATAGTTCTGAAATTGCCATTTCAGCAATGATGCTCTTTGATAAACAGAAGTTTCCTGGTTTTTATCTGCCTGATTAATACATCCACCATAGGAATCGATCTGTACAACAGATTGAGCAACATAGGATTTATTGATATTTCCTGTTAATGATTCGTATATATTCGTGACACTCACGAGTGGAAGTGCACTTTTTTGATAGACTGATTTATATTTTCCATATTGATTATCACCGGAACCATTAAGTGTCTGTGTCAGGTATAACCAATCCATACACTGAATAGGTGGATCGACTAAATTTAAATTTTCATCATAAAAGTCATTCAACGGTATGCAATCGGCTTGTGGTGCCAGTGGTCCATGAAGTGTAGGTATATGTGCGGATTGATAAGTGACGAGATTTTTATTCGCTGCATGTTGCATGGTATGAATAAAATCTAATAATGGAGCGTCATTAATTCCTTTTTTATACGTCCCGTCTTTCCCGGTATATTGAATAACAAGTTCGATATCTCCTGCTGATTTATGATGCAATTTTAGCAGTGTGAATAAACCACCATTACATTTTTGTTCATCTTCATCATTCCAATATTGATCATTTTGTTTAAACCATCCCAAATAAGCGTCTAAGAATTTTTGCAATGCAATTTGATCCGGAATTTGATCCCATTTATAAGTAAGTTTCACGAAAGCCGCTGTACTGGGAGCATCAGGAAGATCGTCAAAGTAATAATTTAATATGATTCCAAAATTGCCTCCGCCAGCACCACAACAGGCTTTGAACAGCCGTTTATGGTTATCATCCTGACTTCTTTTGCTAACATGTATCACTTTAAAACAATTATCATTAGGAACAAGAATATCAATACCTGCCAGCCAATCCACCGTTAGACCCTGTTTCCGTGAAAGTAAACCATATCCGCCTCCTGTGATATGACCGCCTAAACCGACAGAATAACAAGACCCACCGGGAATCGTTTTGCCTGATAATTTATAAAGATTGACATAACTGTCCCAATTTTGATTACCCGCCGAGACTTGAAACTTATATATATTTTTAATTTTCTTATTAGTCTCATATTTAGAGATAAAACCGATTTCGTCATAATAAACCCCAGTCATGGCACCGATATCAATAATCACCGTGTCCTGTACTTTACTATTTCCCTCGAAATTATTATTACTGACGAAGCCTTCATAACAGTGACCACCGCTGCGAACCGTAATTCGCTTACCCTCATAGGCGGCTTTGTTTGCGGCATCCAAAACTTCTTGTTCATTGCTACAAATATAAATACCCAAGACACTGTTATCTTTATCTGGCCAGCGAAGATTAAACCCTTTCTTTAAGGTATTATAACGGACGTCACTGTTGGATATATAATTAATTGGCATTATTACCTCACGTAAAATAATAAATTATAGTAAGTTATGATTTCATTAATTGATAAAACCAAAACAAACAAAATATAAAATAAAAACTTAATATTTGTAAGAAATTAACAAAACCACTTTGGAGTTTTTATTAAAACATAATTAACAACATTGCAAAATAACTATTTTTACTTATTAAATAATTTTTATAATAACAATTTATATTCATGGGATATTAAATTACTTAAGTCAATTAATTTGATTTGATTATTTCGCAATATCAGAATTCGATAATAAATAACTCGTTAATTCTTAGTAAGGGAAATTTTCACTTTATTTAACCGGTTCATTCCGATTCTATTAAGGATGTTTTACTAATGTTCCTAATTATTATTCCCGATGATTATCAAGATGTTTTTGATGACGAACCCATCTGGAATGTCGATCATCCTTTATTAAAACGAAACAACGTTCTGTGCAGCCCACATATCGGTTATGTCACAAAAAGCTGCTATGACGTTTATTTCGGCAGCGCCTTTAAAAATGTCGAAAAATATTTTCCCGGCGATGATAGCCATGTGGTTAACAAGTAATCTCTGTTCAAAAGATTGCAGGCTGGGTTAAATCCATTACTGGGAAAAAAATGCCCCCGCGTTAGTCATCACACGGGGGCATGTTGGCGATAAGCTGCAAAGATCAATTTATCGTATTGAACATTACTTGCCCTTTCAACTTCTGCTCAGGAAGGCTCAAGCGGTGCCGCCTACCGTCAGATTATCCAGTTTCAGTGTTGGTTGCCCAACACCCACCGGCACACTCTGGCCTTCTTTACCACAGACGCCCACCCCTTTATCAAGAGCTAAGTCATTGCCAACCATGGAAATCTGCTGCATGGCTTCAATACCTGAGCCAATCAGTGTTGCACCTTTTACAGGTTTGGTAATTTTGCCGTCTTCAATCAGGTAGGCTTCTGAGGTTGAAAAAACAAACTTGCCGGATGTGATATCCACCTGACCACCACCAAAGTTCGGTGCATACAGGCCCTGTTTAACGCTGGCGATAATGTCTTCCGGTGTCGAGTTTCCGGCTAACAGGTAAGTGTTCGTCATGCGTGGCATCGGCAAATGGGCATAAGATTCACGGCGACCATTGCCTGTCGGCGCGACTCCCATTAAACGTGCGTTGAGTTTATCCTGCATGTAACCTTTCAGAATGCCGTTTTCAATCAGAACGTTGTATTGCCCCGGAACGCCTTCATCATCAATAGAGACTGATCCGCGGCGACCCTCAAGTGTGCCATCATCAACGACGGTACACAGTTCAGAAGCAACTTGCTGCCCGATTTGACCGGAGAAAACAGATGTAGCACGGCGGTTGAAGTCGCCTTCAAGGCCATGCCCCACTGCTTCATGCAGCAAAACACCGGGCCAGCCTGCGCCCAACACAACCGGCATGGTTCCCGCTGGCGCTGCAATCGCAGAAAGATTCACCAAAGCCATGCGAACCGCTTCACGGGCAAATTGTTCCGCCAGTGTCTGTCCACCGGCGGTTTTTCCATCGATCGCTCGCAGGAAATAGTCGTAACCATAACGTGCGCCGCCACCTGCCGAACCACGTTCACGCTTGCCGTCTTCTTCCACCAGAACACTGACAGAAAGACGCACCAACGGGCGAATATCCGCCGCCAATGTGCCATCGGTCGCAGCAACCAGAACATGTTCATACACACCGCTCAGGCTGGCGTTGACTTCCTGTACCCGGCTATCTTCGGCGCGGGCAATGTGATCAACATGATGCAGCAGGGCAATTTTTTCTTCTCTGCTCATGCTTTGCAGCGGGTCGATGGCCGGGTACAAAAGAGGGTGAGTGACCGCGCCCAATGTGTGTGCAACACCGTTGCCGGTTTCTCTCACAATACTGCGTGCCGCCTGCGCACTTTGTTGCAACGCATTCAGTGTGATTTGGTCAGCATAGGCAAAACCGGTTTTCTCGCCGCTCACCGCCCGCACCCCCACGCCTTGATCAATATGGTAAGAACCATCTTTAATGATGCGGTCTTCCAGCACCCATGTTTCATGGTAACTGGACTGAAAATAGAGATCAGCATAGTCCAGATGACGCTCTGCCAGTTGCCCCAGCACAGAAAATAGATCGTTATGATTCAATCCATTGGCAGTCAGTAAATGTTCACTGACGTAAGTTAAACTCATAATAGTTACTCTTTTGGCTTAGTCGGTATTCTTTTCTATCAAAGAAGTCAGTTTGGGGCGGAAGCGGTTATGCTTCACCACTTTGATTTGCTCTCGCATGAGGTGCAAACTTTCCCGCCGGATATTGAGCGTGAGTGCATTAACATTAACCGGATTTTTCTTGATAACCTCTCCCCAGCCATTGACTGCCATCGTATGCCCCCACGTTCTGCGGGTGCCATGCACACCAATCTGGGCAGGCGCCAGTATGATGCATTGGTTCTCAATGGCGCGGGCTCTCAGAAGCGGCTCCCAATGTGCTTTACCTGTCAGGCGAGTAAAGGCCGCAGGCACGGAAATCAGTTCTGCGCCCTGTTCCCGTAGCGCCTGAAATAATCCGGGAAAACGCAGATCATAGCAAATGGCCATGCCTAATCGACCGACGGGTGTATCAACAACGGTAATATGCTCACCACGTTGGTAGATAGCGGATTCATTGTAGACGCCATGCTCATCTTCGATATTGACATCGAACATGTGGATTTTGTCATAGCGAGCGCGTATTTCGCCCTGATCATCAAATAATAAGCTACTGCTGGTAATCCGGCTCGGATCTTCCCGGCTCACCAGCGGCATAGCGCCAACCAGTAACCAGATTCCGTAGCGCTGTGCAATGTCACGTACCGCTTGCTGTAATGGCCCTTTTCCCTGTTCTTCTGCATGTACGCGGTAAGTATCAGCATCTGCAAACAGCAACGCGTGTTCAGGAGTCAGAACTAATTTTACCGTATCGGGTAATTGCTTAATCTGCTGTTCGATTTGCGCTAAATTATGTTTGATATTTGCACCACTGCATAATTGTAAGAGTGCAACATTGACGTTTCTCATGACTCTTTATTCTCCTTAAGCTGACGCAATACTTCATCAATTTTTGGCTGTTCCAGACTGCCCGTTAACCTGTAGCGAATGACTGATATTTTGCTCCACAATGGGCCCAGCATTTTTGTCGCGGCAAAAACGGCGGCGCCTGCAATCGGATTAACGGCAAAAGCGGTCGCAACACCGACGGTTGCCGAAATCTCCGGCGTGATCACCAATCCCATGTCGAGCTGGCGTTGGGTAAAGTCTATCTGGCCTTTGGCATCAATATCCGCTCCCAGCCCATCAATGCGGAAATTGTCGGTAACCATGATGCCGTTTTTTATGGTCGCATTACCACGCATGGAATCAAAGTCAAAATCATCACTGAATGTGTCACTGAAATCTAACTGTAATTTACGCAATAACGCATCGAAGCTGACCAGCCTTAACAATTGCCCTGCTCTGCCGCCACCCAATTTAGCGATTGCGCCTTTTTTTATGTCCGTCGTCAAAATCCCGCTGAGGGTTTTTACATCAGGATCCCACGGTGTGTCTTTCCAGTTAAGATCGAAGTCAAATTTAAAAGGCGCACCGGTAATGGGCACAATGAAGCCGAGGTAAGCGGCCATATCATCAAATCGTTCTCCCGCCAGTTGCCCTTTAATCTGGGTAAAATGCCCTGAATTGCTTTCACTCCAGCGGCCTGTTAGGGCCAATTTGCCTGCGCTGTTTTCCACCCATCCCTGAGTCAGAACCAATGAATCACCTTCCGGTTTTACCCGCCCGGCGATTTTCCCCACTTTTAAGCCGCCTAACCAGCATTCGTCGCACTTCACATCCAGCACAGGCCAGCGACTCAAGGCATATTTTTTTACCCCGGTGAGATCTAAGGCTGATACGCTACTGTCGCCGGCTGGCTTGGTTTTGGAAAACGTTTTAAAAGGCGTTTGATTGGAAAGCCCTTGCTCAGGAAACATCGGGTTATAGTAGAGATAATTGAGCGTTGCCTGCCATATTCCCCCCGGATGTCCCCGCAAATCGCCATCGATTTCTTCGCCAATCGCGTTGATATGCCAGTTATCCGGTTGGTTGGTCATACTGACCATCAGATTATTCCAACGCTGCCCGCCAATTTCCAAAGCGGGCGTTGAGATTTCAACGCGTTCAGGCCATGTCAGGTTATTGGCGGTTTTGGGTTTCGATACCAATGGTTTCAGCAGTGCCAGCCATTTTTCACCGTCAAGTGCAGGTAATTTTAACACCAGCATCGGTTTTTCCGGTAAAGCCGGCAGCGCGTTGCTATTGGTATTCGGAAGACCGCCTGTATTCAGAATGCCGCTCTGCAACTGAATATGGTTTTGTTTCAATAACCATTGGCTGTTGAAAGCGTATTTTTTACCCGCTGAACCACTGACCTGAAGCTGGTTGGTATCGCCCTCTGCTCGGATATTGATGTCATTCAAGAGCCGTAAATCCGCCGTTTCCAGCCCGGCCAGCGTACTGCTGATATGGGAAAGATCCGCGTTAATGGCGATGTTATATTTCGCATGTTGCTGCGTTGCGTCATGTTCCAAAGCAGGGATCGTGATATCAACGTTGCCTTGCCAGTCCATTCTCCCGGCTAGCTGACGACGAATTTCAGCAGGCAGTTCCGGCAATGTTGCCACCGGCCAGCGGGCAGCCAGATCGACATTTACCCGATAATTTTTTGGCAAGTGCTGTGTATTGAACCGTAAAGACAGCGGGTTGCCGAGCCAGTAAGCCGAAAGCTTCTCGCTTTGCAGGGTGCCATTATCAAAACGGAATGTACCGCTGAGATGTTCCATTTTGCTATCCAAGGGCTTAATAAACAGTTCAGTGTCTTTTAATGCCACTTCGCCGCGTACATCAACCGCGCCCTTTTTCAGCGGAATGTCCAGATGGAGCTTGCCGGTAACGTCGCCATCCAGTTGCAAATTATCCAGTGTACTGCCGATGGTTTTTTCCAACGGGCTATGATTAAAATACTCGTGGATATTTTTCCCGCTACCAGCGAGTTGTGCATCAATAAACAACTCTTTTTTACCATAATCAGCGAGGGTCGCAGAAATCTGTGAGGCGCTGACTTTACCCAGCCTCGCTTTCCCGGCCTGCATCTGTAAGCCGCTATTCTGGAAGTTCAAATCAAGATCCAGATCAAACAGCGCCGGCCACTCAGGCTGATACTGGAACGTTGCATTGCGCAGGGGAACCCAGACCTGAAAATGACCCTTATTATGCCTGAACGGAAAATCATGCGGATTACCCTGAAATATCAGGGTGGCATTGTCCACTTTCCCGGCAATCAATGATTCTGTTAAATAATTGGTCAGCGCTTCCCCCATCAAGGATTTGGGGAAATAGCGCCATGCTTCACCGGCATCAGCGAGGTGAATGCCCGCCAATATGCCTAATACCGGTTGCTCGCCCGGCGATTGTGCATAGTGAAAGCCGCCGTTGACCCACAGCGATTTTGCCTGCAAATCCAGAGCCTGACTCCATATTTTCAGGCCGTGTTGATCATTTCTCCACGCAATGTCGCCGTCACTGCTGGCAATATCGAAAGGTGCCTGAAACATTGTGCGGTAATCAATGACACTGTTTTTCAGCGCAAACTTGAGTTTTCCATTCTGCTTATTCCCTTGCAGTTTTCCGCTGAATTGACTGACGGAAGGGACTTCTTTCCAGCGCAGCCAGCTGACATCCTGCCACTTAAGCGCTATTTCTGCCTGTTCAGGCAACGCGGGAGTGATATCGAGAGCAAAGCGATTCACCAACCCTTTTGGCTGCCGGTGTTGCCAGTCTTTAACAATATCCGGCGTCACAAATGAGATCACCGGCAAAATGCCATTCAGACGCTCAAGCTGGATATTTTCAGCCCGTAACCGCCAGTGATCGTTGCCCTGATATTTATCTGCGTTCATGACATACAACGCAGCAATGCGACCCGCCGGCCATTGATGCGCATCGGTTTTCAGGTTTGCCAGATTGGGGATCTCAAACAGCCAGCCTTCTCCCTGATGGCGCATATGCAGGGATAAATCATGTACGGTAAGCTGATGTTTTTCTTGCCCGACATTCCAGTTCGCCCGCCCCTGCCTGAGTTGTAAATGACCGTTATCGATTCTGCCATCTTTCAGGTTGATCCAGCTTGCCAGACTGAAACGGGCGCTGTTCAGCCCGGTGTTATCTTTCAACCAACGGCTGAGCCACAAGCGCATATCGATATCATCAGCCTGTAAATAAATCGAGCCACTGTCTAAAACATGCTTAACATCTTTCAGATCAAATTTGATCTGGATAACGCCTTCTTGCCCATTAATGGAAGACAGGTTGATGCTTCCCTGCGCCCGGTGGCGATTGTCTTTATTCAGCCATGTCAATTGTGGCAATAACAGCCGGATTTTTTCCCCTGATGGCGATGGAAACGTCAGGTGGCTGTCGTATAAATCAAAATGATTGAACCGTTCAAGAAACAAAGAGGATAAGCTATCGGGTTGCGGAAACTGACTCTCTCCTTCGCTCGCCCAAAGTGGCTTATCGTAGTCAACCTGAAGCTGATAAAAAGAGAGATCACGGAAATGCCAGCGCCGTTGCAGCAGCGAACGCCAGACATCCAGAGAAAGTGTCACTTTTCTGGCCTGAATATTCGTTTCTCCGGTTGAAGCACGAATATCACGGGCTTCCAACTGAGGCCCAAAAGATTCCCAGCTGCCGTTGATATACCCGATACTGACAGAGATATCCGTCAGCTCAGAGATTTTATGTGCCAATTGCTGCCGATAGTCATTGATATGCGGCAGAAAAAAACGTAATCCGCTGACAAGTAAAGCCACAATGATAATGACTATCGCGGCTGTCGCCATGAATATCCCGAGCAGTCGCCTCACTCATTCCCCCTCGGTTGTCAGCATATTTTTCCCCAAGATATCCCTTATAAGCTTCACCATGGAATTACATCATAATCACATCAAATTGCTCCTGACTGCGGCGCGATTCTGCTTGCACTTTCACTGGTTTGCCCACAAAGGTTTCGACTTCTGCCAGTGCATGAGCATGCTCTCCTTCCAGCGCTTCGGTCACGGAATGGGAAGCATAAATCAGAAAACGCTCGGCATTAACGGCGCGGTGAACCCGGACAATTTCCCTTAAAATTTCGTAACATACAGTTTCAGCCGATTTGACTGTGCCACGCCCCTGACAGGCCGGACAGCTATCACACAAGATATGTTCAAGGCTTTCCCGCGTGCGTTTACGGGTCATTTCCACCAATCCAAGCTGGGAAAAGCCGCTGATCGTGGTTTTCACGCGATCTTTACTCAATGCCTGTTCCAAAGAGGCCAATACCCTGCGACGGTGCTCTCCATTACTCATATCGATAAAATCGATAATAATAATGCCCCCCAGATTACGCAGCCTTAACTGGCGGGCAATAGCCTGAGTTGCCTCGATATTAGTATTAAAGATAGTCTCTTCTAAGTTCCGATGCCCGACAAAAGCACCGGTATTAATATCGATGGTCGTCATGGCTTCCGTTTGGTCAATGATCAGATAACCACCCGACTTTAATTCGACTTTCCGCTCCAGTGCGCGCTGAATTTCGCTTTCGACATGACACAGATCGAATATCGGTTGTTCTCCCTGATAATGTTCCAGTTTGGCGTTCATTTCAGGCATGTATTCATCAATGAATTCCTGCAATTGCAGATAGGTCTGACGGGAATCCACCCGGATGCTATCCAGTGAAGCACCGACAAAATCACGCAGAATACGCTGGGCTAAGGCCAGTTCACCATAGACTTTCGTTTTAGTAATATTGCGTTTTTTACGCTCGATAACTTTACACCATAGCCGCTTCAAAAATGCGGCATCCTGCATAAGTTCTTCTTTTCTTACGCCTTCTGCGGCAGTACGAATGATAAACCCGCCATACTCATCACAATAATCCATGACAATGGATTTCAGGCGCTCACGTTCTTCTGCACTTTCAATGCGTTGAGAAACGCCTACATGAGAGGCACCCGGCATAAAGACCAGATAACGCGATGGCAAAGTAATATCGGTTGTTAAACGGGCGCCTTTGGTGCCAAGTGGATCTTTCACCACCTGAACCAGTAAATCCTGCCCCTGAAAAACCAGCGTGGCGATATCCCTGACATTGAAGTTTTTCTTCTCTTCACCGGCAATACATTCGGTATGAAGCACAATGTCTGATGCGTGCAGAAAAGCGGCTTTCTCCAGCCCGATATCCACAAAAGCAGCCTGCATACCGGGCAGAACACGGCTGATGCGGCCTTTGTAAATATTGCCGACAATACCCCGTTTGGCTTCCCGTTCAATATGAACTTCCTGCAAGATGCCGCCATCAATGTAAGCAACCCGCGCTTCGGAGGGTGTGATATTAACTAATAACTCTGTTGTCATGAGTGCCCCTTCTCGATCAATTCAGCCCACCTGCTAATGCTAAAAATCGAGTGATTAATTCATTAGTTTCCACCAGTGGCAAGCCGACAACAGCATGGTAGCTGCCATTAATCTTTCTGACAAAGCAACCGCCTTTACCCTGAATACCGTAAGCACCGGCTTTATCCATTGGTTCTCCCGTCGCGATATAATCCTGTATTTCACGCTGGGATAAATGGCGAAACGTCACATCTGTAATGACTAATTCACTTAAGGTTTGCTGACTGTCTGATAAAGCAACAGCGGTCATAACTTGATGGCACTGCCCTGACAACGCTGTCAGCATTTCAGCTGCGTGCTGCGCATCGCGGGGTTTTTCCAGAATGCGGTTATTCAGGACAACAATCGTATCTGCGCCTAAAACGGGGAAATCTTCCGGTGTTGCTGCCACACCGGCCTGTGATTTTTCTCTCGCCAACCGTTCAACATATTGTTGTGGAGATTCTCCTTCCTGCCACTTTTCTTCGACTTGTGGTGTCAGAATCCGAAAATTAAAGCCTAACAATTCCACCAGCTCACGACGGCGTGGTGAACCGGAGGCCAAATAGAGGGTTTTCATCGTGCGTCATCCTTTCATTTCCGCAAAGGGAATATCAGTTCAAGCTGTTTCTTTTATTAAAAAGTCGAACCCGCCTTTAGCGAACTGAAAATTGACGACGGATTTTCCGCATTAATAAGAATAGCCAAGGCCAGAGAATACCATTGACCAAACCATTCCAGAACACTTCCGGTTGGAAAACAATCTTTGTGACTATCGCATGGGCCAGAAAAACAGTCAGGTTCATTAATGTTGAAAGGGCCATGACAATCAAAGACTGCTGCCACAGTGCCATATTGCGGATGAGCTGAAATTTGAATGCGACGAAAAAGCTGATCAGGCTGAAAGCCAGAGCATGAGCGCCAAGAATACTGCCCTGAAGTAAATCCACCAGAATTCCCAAAAAAAAGCCAGTGCCAACGCTGACACGGTGCGGGATCGCCAACAACCAGTAAATCAGGCATAACACCAGCATGGTAGGCCGGAACATTTCAAATTCTTCCGGCCACGGCATACTTTGCAGCAACATGGCTATCAGGAAAGATAACCAAACAACCCAGAGTCCACGCCCACGATACTGACTCATCGGCGATTCTCCGGCGCAGGTAATTTATTGGGAGTGGTTACCTGAGGCGGCGTTTTTTTTACTGATGATGCCTGATTCTTCCCGGTTGGCTGATTTTTCTTCGCTGGCTGCACGTTACCCGGCTCTTCGGCTGGCAACTGGGCGTTTTCATCCTCTGAATTTTGTACCACCTGCGGTGACATCTGTTTCAGGCGTTCATTGGCGGCATGTCGCACCGCATCGGGGGATAACGGCTCAGACGGATCATTATTCGATCCCCATAACAATAAAAGGTAACGCAAGCGTTGTAACTCCGCCAACGGGCGAGCATGAACGACGGTATATGCCCGCTGGCTATCCACTTTAACCGAAGAAACCACCGCCACGGGGTAGCCTTCAGGAAAACGCCCGCCGAGGCCGGAAGTCATCAGCACGTCACCGACGCGAATATCGATACCGCTTGGCAACGGCTCAAGATGAAGTTCTTCCGTGCATCCCGCACCGCTGGCGATAGCACGAATATCATTGCGCAATACCTGAACCGGCAGTGCATGAGTGGAGTCACAGATCAACAGTACCCGGCTGCTGAATTGGCTCACCGAGACAACTTGCCCGACAACACCGCGATCACTGATAACCGGCTGGCCTTCATAAACCCCGTCTTTCGCGCCTTTATTGATGACAACCTGATCACGGTAAGGATCCATACCACCAGAAATCACTTGGGATATAGTCATATGTTCCTCACCGCGCAAGGGAGAACCCAACAGTTCACGCAAACGGGCATTTTCTTGTTTTAATTGGCTCAGCAGCAAAAGCTCACTTTTGCGTATTGCCAATTCATTGAGCAGCGTTTTATTTTCCAGCTCAAGCAGCTTACGGCTGGCAAAAGAATCAGAGACACCATCTAAAAATTGGCGAGGACCATTGGCAAGAAAATAAAAAGGGCTTACCGCCGTATCCATATGGCTGCGGATCTTATTGAAAAAGCCAAAACGGCTGTCTATCACAACCAAAATAATGGCAATGATAACAGCAAAAATGAGTCGTAGTTGTAGGGAAGGCCCTCTGCTGAAAATCGGCTTCATAAGTTGCGTACTGTTGGCCTAGTTTTTGTCATAAATAACGTGTCATAAACAGCGTGTTATAAACAGCGCGTTATAAACAGTAAAGAGTTATAGGTGAATGCGCACGGATAACCTAAACAGCAAGGGAGGCTAAAAGAAATACCTCCCAGCTCGCAGAGTTACTTTTTAGTCTTCGCTAAACAGATCGCCGCCGTGCATATCGACCATTTCCAGCGCTTTACCACCACCTCTGGCAACGCAAGTCAGCGGGTCTTCGGCAACAATCACCGGAATACCGGTTTCTTCCATCAGTAAACGATCCAGATTACGCAACAATGCGCCACCACCGGTGAGCACCATACCGCGTTCTGAAATATCAGACGCCAATTCTGGCGGACACTGTTCTAATGCCACCATGACTGCACTGACGATGCCGGTCAAAGGCTCCTGTAAGGCTTCCAGAATTTCATTGGAATTCAGGGTGAAACTACGGGGAACACCTTCTGCAAGGTTACGGCCACGCACTTCGATTTCACGCACTTCATCTGTCGGATAAGCCGAGCCAATTTCATGTTTAATGCGTTCTGCTGTCGCTTCACCAATCAGTGAACCGTAATTACGGCGAACATAATTGATAATCGCTTCATCAAAGCGATCGCCACCGATACGGACAGAAGAGGAATAAACCACACCATTAAGGGAGATGACAGCAACTTCAGTCGTGCCACCACCAATATCTACCACCATTGAACCTGTTGCTTCAGAAACAGGTAAACCTGCGCCGATTGCGGCTGCCATAGGTTCTTCGATCAAAAAGACTTCACGGGCCCCCGCACTTTGGGCAGATTCACGGATAGCACGACGCTCAACCTGTGTTGCACCAACCGGCACACACACCAGTACACGCGGACTTGGGCGCATAAAGCTGTTGTTGTGAACCTGTTTAATAAAATGCTGCAACATTTTTTCGGTAACATAAAAATCGGCAATAACACCATCCTTCATTGGCCGGATGGCGGCGATATTACCCGGAGTACGTCCCAGCATCTGCTTTGCTTCCAGCCCTACGGCTGCAACGCTTTTTGGTGAACCAGCCCTATCTTGTCGGATAGCGACAACCGAGGGCTGATCCAATACAATTCCCTGACCTTTGACATAAATAAGGGTATTGGCAGTACCCAAGTCAATGGACAAATCATTGGAAAACATGCCACGAAATTTCTTTAACATAACGAAAGGATAATCCTGCAAGCTGGGGACGGATGTTGTCCGTCTACTCTACCAACCACATGAAGCAGCGACAAGGCGCATCATTAACTACTTTTACTACTTCAATGAAAGTGGCCACGTTATTCACATCAGAAATACGATATTCTACGTTACTTTTTTCTGACAGAGCAGAAAAAAACTGCATAAAAATGGGTTAATTCCACCAATAACCCCACGGACGAATTTAAAAATACTTAAGTGTCCTAAAAATCAACATTATAGTGTATCTAACGCATCCCGCGATGCCTCCGCTGCACTTTTTCCTTGGTTTACCTATAATGATTTTAGCAACTTCAACTAATATTCATTTTTTGTGAAAAAATTTTATACTCTATGGATTTCGAGTTGCATCGCTTGCTGCAAGTGACATCCAGATTATCTGTGGAAATTGATGAACAGTGGTCGAAAGAAATTTACCTGACGTATCGGCAGATACCAATCTCACCCTGCGTACCCATCAAGAGGCTAAATCAAAACGATAGGCTATTCCAAATCTGAAATCCTGCACGACAAAGTGATAGGTACGTTTATTGAGCGTAGCTACTCCATTTAATGTCCATTTAATATCCATTCAATAAAAAATCTAACTATTGGGTTCATGACCGAGGCGGAAGGCTATATCGATTAGCCGTTTTTGTGATTTTTTTATTGCTTCATTGAAATAAATATAGCGGCGGAAATTCGCTGCTATATTTTGCAACAGTTATTACATCAGACCATCTTCTACTGTGGAACTTTCATCCGTTATATCAGTGCAGCTTTCCCCAGTACATCGGTCACGACATTATATAAATATTTACGATTACTTTTACCGAAATAATATAAGTCATTAACTTTAAATTAATTTATTGCTACCTATAATTTTTATATCAATAGAGAAAATTAAAGAAAATTATAACATATTAAGACAGTGAAGAATTAGGTTTTATTGATATTTATCTCATGATAATGATTTTATTTATGGGAGTAATAAGCCATGTATTACATGTATTAAGAGTTATTCCATTATTAATCGAATTTAAAAAATAAAAAAAGATAGCGTTATCATTATGACGCTTGATTATTCAGTATGTTTTATACTTGGCAGTATTATCGTAAATATTTCTCTTGATAATATAAAAATCATGGAATTAATAAATAATTTCAATCTTCATAATTTGATTGCTATCGCAGTGATTATTATGTCTTACTTTATTAGCAAAAAAACAGGCTCTATATCAAAGAATTTGATTATATCGTCCGTGTTTTTATATTTATATCATGGTGGGTAAGCAAATGAAGAAAATATTATTTTTTTGATATGACATTAATAGATGGAGAACAAGGTATTGGCTAATTATTTTTTAATGATATGAATAACTTTTCAAAATAATAGGAACATTCCTTATTCTGCGCGGTGTACGGGATAAAGAGAGATCACTTTAGATACTCTCACTATTATGAAAAAGCATATATTTACATTATTAAAAGAAGATTATCACCTTCATAGAGATTATATCCATCCCGATGTTTTTTATCCAAATAATGAAGTGTGAATTTGCCTGTAACTGCTATTATGATTAGTATCAATGATTGTATTTTTATTTTATCTTGTGAGGGGTTCTATGCTATTACAAATCATAATGGCCGCACTCGGACCTATTATTTTAGGATTAGCGGTAGGTTGGTTGTCTGGTAAATATGGGTTTATAAAACGTGAGTATTCACAATCATTTGCTGACTTTGTGGTTAAAATTGCCTTACCTTTCGCTTTATTTCTCGCCGCTGCACAAGCACCACCCACAGTATTGCTGAATATTGATTATTTATTAGCATTAGCTGTTGGGTTAATCGTGTCTTATATTATCGGTTTCTTTGCCGGGAAAATTGTCTTCCGTCATGATAAAAAAGACGCAGCTATGCAGGCATTGTCCGTTTCTTTCCCGGATATGGCTTACTGTGGGCCGCCAGTATTATTGGCAACTGTCGGTTCATCCGGCTTGATTGCCATGATACTTGGGAATTTAATCTATACCATTATTATTATTCCTTTCACTTTACTGATGATAAGTGACAGACAACAAAATAATAGTGTTTTAAAATCAGTTGGAAAAGCTATTACACAACCCTTAGTGTTTTTGCCAATTTTGGGGGCTTTGTTGGCGATTTTTGGTGTCAAGTTACCTGAAATTTTACAAAACTCCGTCAATGAATTAGGTAAAACAGCGGGTGGTGTTGCCCTATTTTTCCTTGGCTTACTGCTCTCTGGCATCAAATTAAAAGTCAATGTTGAAATAGTTTTTAATGTCTTCGTGAAAAACTTTGTGCAGGCAGCCTTGATCCTCGGTACAGGTATCGCATTGGGTCTGCAAAGCGATATGCTGAAATCCGCATTTATTATCGGTGTCTTGCCAACGGCGACGGCGGTACCCGCGCTGGCAATCAGTAACAAAGCCTACACAGATACTTCCGCAGCAACCGTGTTACTCAGTACCCTTGCTGCCCTTATCTCAATTATCGGTGGCATCACCATCGTAGAAATGCTGTAACCCAACTTAGCAAAGATGTCCATGAATCCAATAGTTAGATTCCTTATGAAATAGAGTAATTCCGCTTATTGAACGTACCTAGCCGCTTTGTTGTGCGTTTCTTCGAATTTGGAATTGCCTATCGTTTTTCGATTCAATCGATTGATGCGAATACATAGGGTGAGATGGGTATAAAGCAGCTCATTTTGCCATTGTCCGTCACACTATTGCAGTCTGTGTATTCCCGCATTTTCAATTTTATCTATATTGATGATGGCGTAAGGCCGCAACTAAAGCGTGATAAACCAGCGGAGAGAGGAAATCTTATGAAAGCGTTATTACTCAATCAGCATGATACCTTATCAGCATCTATTCAGGAGCTGGATAGCTCTCAATTGCCTCCCGGTGATGTGACTGTTGATATTCACTGGTCAACGCTCAACTACAAAGATGCTCTTGCCATCACCGGCAAAGGGAAAATCATCCGCCAATTCCCGATGATACCGGGAATCGACTTTTCCGGAACGGTCCGCCATTCAGAAGATCCCCGTTTTCATGTCGGCCAGCAGGTTCTGTTAACCGGTTGGGGAGTGGGGGAAAATCACTGGGGCGGATTGGCAGAACAAGCAAGGGTTTCCGGTGAATGGCTGACACCTTTACCACACGGTTTAACGCCCCGGCAGGCCATGATTATCGGCACTGCCGGTTTCACCGCGATGTTATGTGTCATGGCGCTGGAACAGGGCGGAATCACACCTGCCAGCGGTGACATTGCCGTTACAGGTGCCAGCGGTGGTGTTGGCAACACGGCCATTGCTTTGCTGTCCCTGTTGGGATACTCCGTTGTTGCTATCAGCAGCAAGCCTGAAAATCAGGCTTATTTACAAGCGCTGGGTGCAAAAGCCGTTCTGCCTGTTTCTGATTTCAATCAACCGGCACATCCACTGGAAAAACAGCGTTGGTCAGGTGTTATTGATACTGTGGGTGGTACAATTCTGGCCAAATTACTGGCACAGGTCTCTCACAATGGCACGGTGGCGGCCTGTGGCATGGCAAGCGATATCCAACTGCCGACCACTGTCATGCCGTTTATTTTACGTAATGTTCGTTTACAGGGTGTTGAATCAGCCGCCGTGCCCGCTGCAAAACGGCCTGATATCTGGAAAAGGTTACAAACGCTGTTACCCGAATCTTTCTATCAACAAACAGCAAATGAAATCGAATTAAATCAAGTGATCGAATATTCTCATAAGCTGGTCAACAATCAGGTAACGGGCAGGACACTTGTAAAGATGCGCTAAGCGTAGGTTAATACCGGGCACTAAGCCTCCTGTGCTGATAAGACCAGTATTTAGCTGTCAAATGCTACGATTTGTTTATAATGTCGCGCTTCATCGCCAAATTTACGGGCGTTAATATCCCCGATGAATTTCGGACTGCATCAGTTGTGGCAAGGGCGTGAACGAGCGCCGCCAATAAAAAAGCAACTTGAAAGGCAACGGGGTAATAGAAAAAGATGACAAACGACTGACATCGAGTTATCTTGCACGATTGTTGACAGATTGCCGGAGATACCCGCACAATGGCAGATAAGTTTCACATTTTACTCTTGAATGGTCCCAATCTCAATATGTTGGGAACACGAGAGCCTGAGACCTACGGCAAATTAACGCTTGATGACATCATCAGCAAACTGTCAAAAGAAGCTCATCAATCGGGTGTTGAATTATCCCACCTGCAATCGAATGCAGAATATGAATTGATTGAGAGAATCCATGCAGCGCGGGGAAATACGGATTTTATTCTGATTAACCCCGCGGCATTCACGCATACCAGCGTGGCACTACGTGACGCACTGTTGGCGGTTGATATCCCATTTATTGAGATTCACCTTTCCAATGTGTATGCCCGCGAGCCATTCCGCCATCACTCATATCTTTCCGATATCGCCGTTGGTGTGATCTGCGGATTGGGTGCTGATGGTTACAGTTTCGCATTACAGGCAGCGGTCAACCGCTTGTCAAAATCCAACTAATTTACATAGAGTACGGAATCACACTCATGGATATTCGTAAAATAAAAAAATTGATCGAGCTGGTTGAAGAATCTGGCATTTCTGAACTGGAAATTTCTGAAGGCGAGGAATCCGTTCGCATCAGCCGCGTTATGGCCCCTCAGGGTATGCCTGTTACCCAGCAATATATTTCTGCACCTGTTCAACAACCGGTACAGGCTGCTGCAACACCCGCTCCAGCGGTAGCAGAAAAACCAGCAGAGGTCAGCGGTCATACTGTCCGTTCGCCAATGGTTGGAACGTTCTATCGTTCACCAAGCCCGGATGCGAAGGCTTTTATTGAAGTCGGTCAGCACGTTAATCAGGGCGATACCCTGTGCATCGTCGAAGCCATGAAAATGATGAACCAGATCGAAGCCGACAAAACCGGTGTCGTTAAGGCAATTCTGGTACAAGATGGCCAAGCAGTTGAATTTGACGAGCCACTGGTTGTCATCGCATAACGAGGCGTTCCATGCTTGAGAAAATTGTTATCGCTAATCGTGGTGAAATCGCACTGCGCATCCTGAGAGCCTGTAAGGAACTTGGGATCAAAACGGTTGCCGTTCACTCTTCGGCAGACCGTGATCTGAAACACGTTTTGCTGGCAGATGAAACCGTCTGTATCGGCCCCGCCGCTTCAGCAAAAAGTTATCTGAATATCCCCGCAATCATTTCTGCCGCTGAAATTACCTGTGCGCAGGCTATCCATCCGGGTTACGGCTTTCTGTCTGAAAACGCAGACTTCGCTGAGCAGGTTGAGCGTTCCGGTTTCATCTTTATCGGCCCGAAAGCAGAGACTATCCGTTTGATGGGAGACAAAGTGTCTGCCATCAGCGCCATGAAAAAAGCAGGCGTACCTTGCGTACCCGGCTCTGACGGCCCATTAGGGAATAATACCGAGAAGAACAAAACGATTGCACAGCGCATCGGTTATCCGGTGATCATCAAGGCATCCGGTGGCGGTGGCGGTCGTGGTATGCGCGTTGTTCGCAGCGATAAAGAGCTGGAGCAGTCCATCGCCATGACCCGCGCAGAAGCTAAAGCTGCTTTCAATAATGACATGGTTTACATGGAAAAATTCCTTGAAAACCCTCGCCATGTTGAAATTCAGGTGTTGGCGGATGGTCAGGGCAATGCGCTTTACCTTGCTGAGCGTGACTGTTCTATGCAACGCCGTCACCAGAAAGTGGTAGAAGAAGCACCTGCACCGGGTATTTCAGTTGAACTGCGCCGCAGCATTGGTGAACGTTGTGCTAAAGCGTGTGTCGAAATCGGCTATCGTGGCGCGGGTACTTTTGAGTTCCTGTACGAAAATGGCGAGTTCTACTTTATTGAGATGAACACCCGTATTCAGGTTGAGCACCCGGTCACCGAAATGATTACCGGCGTTGACCTGATTAAAGAGCAATTGCGTATCGCTTCCGGCCTGCCGCTGTCCATCAGACAGGAAGACATTGTTGTCGAAGGTCATGCTATCGAATGCCGTATTAATGCTGAAGATGCCAAAACCTTCCTGCCAAGTCCGGGTAAAATCACCCATTTCCACTCTCCGGGTGGTTTCGGTGTACGCTGGGAATCGCATATCTACGCGGGCTATACTGTACCGCCTTATTACGATTCCATGATCGGCAAACTGATCACTTACGGCGAAACCCGTGAAATTGCTATTGCGCGGATGAAAAATGCTTTGGCAGAACTGATTATTGATGGCATCAAAACCAATATCGATTTGCAGCTTTCCATCATGAATGATGAGAACTTCCAGAAAGGTGGCACGAATATCCACTATCTGGAGAAAAAATTGGGCTTACAGGAAAAGTAAAACGTAATCCTGCCGCTTATTTTACCATCCAACTCAAATCCCATCTGCAAATGATGGGATTTTCTTCTGCATAAATCCGCGTGTTACCGTACAATTCTTTCCCTTGTTTGATACCGACTATTTTATACCGGAGAGGAAATACAGATAGATGGACAGACGATTCCTTCAATCTCACAAAGAAGCACGTTGGGCAATTTTTCTGACGTTAGCTTACCTTGTGGGTTGGTACCTGAGTGCCTATTTACCCGGTTATACAATATCAGGTAATGCAACAGGGTTAACCGGGTTGCCATACTGGTTTGAGCTGGCCTGTTTAGCATTGCCAGTGCTGTTTATCATCCTCTGCTGGATGATGGTGAAATTTATCTTTAAAGAGGTGCCTCTGGAGGACGAATTGGAAGGTGATGATGCAAAATGAAGTAATTCTGCCTCTGGTTGGCTATCTGGCGCTGGTTTTTTTGCTCTCGATCTATGCTTATCGCCGCCGTCAAACGGGGGAATTTCTGAACGAATATTTCCTCGGCAATCGCTCAATGGGCGGTTTCGTACTGGCGATGACGATCACAGCCACCTATATCAGTGCCAGCTCATTCATTGGCGGCCCCGGCGCGGCTTATAAATACGGTCTGGGTTGGGTACTTTTATCGCTGATTCAATTACCGGCAATCTGGCTTTCTCTCGGTGTGTTGGGGAAAAAATTTGCCATTCTTGCCCGCCGTTATAACGCCGTCACCCTGAATGATATGCTGTATGCCCGCTACCAGAGCCGTTTTCTGGTTTGGTTTGCCAGCCTCAGCCTGTTGGTTGCCTTTGTTGGTGCAATGACAGTACAGTTCATCGGCGGTGCCCGTCTGTTGGAAACCGCCGCAGGCATTCCCTACAATACCGGATTGCTGATTTTCGGCGTTTCCATCGCACTCTACACCGCATTCGGCGGATTCAGAGCCAGTGTCCTCAATGATGCGTTACAGGGGCTGGTTATGCTGCTGGGCACGGTCTTGTTGCTGGCGGGCATTATCTACAAAGCCGGAGGGTTGTCAGCGGCAGTTTCCACACTGCGCACAATCAACCCTGACCTGATTTCACCCCACGGCGCTGATAACATCCTGACTGCGCCCTTTATGGCGTCTTTCTGGGTGCTGGTGTGCTTTGGCGTTATCGGGCTGCCCCACACAGCCGTGCGCTGTATCTCCTATCGTGACAGTAAAGCGGTTCACCGTGGCATTATCATCGGCACTATCGTGATGGCAATTCTGATGTTTGGTATGCACCTTGCCGGCGCTTTGGGCCGGGCAATCATCCCTGATCTGACTATCCCAGATCAGGTAATCCCAACCTTGATGGTGACTGTTCTGCCGCCTGTTGCTGCGGGAATTTTTCTGGCTGCGCCCATGGCAGCGATTATGTCGACAATTAATGCCCAATTGCTGCAATCTTCGGCAACTATCGTCAAAGATCTTTATTTGAATTTTTCCCCACAGCAAATCAAACAGGAAAAAAAATTAGCGCGCATCTCCAGTTTTTCGACCCTGATTCTGGGCGCATTACTCCTGCTGGCGGCCTGGCGGCCACCTGAAATGATTATCTGGCTGAATCTGCTGGCATTTGGCGGGTTACAAGCGGTTTTCCTCTGGCCGCTGGTTTTGGGTCTCTATTGGGAAAAAGCGAACGCGCATGGTGCGATATCGTCCATGCTGGCAGGCGCCGTAATCTATGCCTTATTAGCGACTTTCAACACGCATTTCCTTGGGTTTCACCCTATAGTGCCAGCACTGCTGTTAAGTTTACTGGCGTTCGGAGTAGGAAACTGGTTTGGAAGCAAGCAATCTCAGCAAACCGCCGCATCACAATGACGGCGGAACTTTCGTAAAAAGAAATTAGTAAAGAGAACACTAAGAAGAGAATTTTTATGCCTTGGATACAACTAAGATTAAACACCACCGGACAACAGGCAGAATCACTCGGTGATGAACTGATGGAAAGTGGTGCGGTGTCCGTCACTTTTCAGGACAGCCACGATACGCCAATTTTTGAGCCTCTGCCGGGCGAAACCCGTTTATGGGGTGATACCGATGTTATCGGTCTGTATGACGCTGAAACGGACATGAACGCTGTTGTCAGCCTGCTGGAACAGCTCCCTCAGCTTGGCAAAGGTTTCATCCACAAAATTGAACAGATTGAAGATAAAGACTGGGAGCGCGAATGGATGGATAACTTCCACCCGATGCGCTTTGGCCATCGTCTGTGGATCTGCCCAAGCTGGCGTGAAATTCCTGACCCGGATGCAGTAAATGTGATGCTTGATCCGGGGCTGGCATTCGGCACCGGCACACATCCAACAACTTCGCTTTGCCTGCAATGGCTGGATGGCCTGGATTTGGCCGGAAAAACCGTGATCGATTTCGGTTGTGGTTCAGGCATTTTAGCCATCGCAGCCCTAAAACTTGGCGCTAAACACGCTATCGGTATTGATATCGATCCTCAGGCCATTCAGGCAAGCCGCGATAACGCCGGGCGCAATGGCGTATCCGAGCAATTAACCCTCCATTTGGCTAAAGATCAGCCCAACGACTTAAAATGTGACATCGTGATTGCCAACATTCTGGCAGGCCCACTGCGTGAATTAGCGCCGATCATCGGCTCACTACCTAAATCCGGTGGTTTATTAGGCTTATCGGGTATCTTGGCAAGTCAGGCTGAAGGTGTCGCTAACGCCTATGGCAATGAATTTATTATTGATCCGATTGCAGAACAAGAAGAGTGGTGCCGGATAACAGGGGTTAAAAAATAATCAACAAATTGCTATTGAAAAGCCAGATTATCCACTAAAATGATCCCCTAGGAGGTCAATCAGTGGTAATTCATGCTACTTATGATAAGAAATATAGGTAACAAAAAATTTCGTAGAAAAAACGTAACTTTATGTTATTTAATGTTAATTATCTAAGTTTAAAAAAATCAACTGGAAAAATTCCGTTATAAATGTCGTTTCGCTCAAAGTTTGGCCTTTCATATCTTGTGAAAAATGCGTAATATACGCGCCCTTAGTCACAGTTAGCCACTCTTTCTTCGCCTATGCGTATCGGACAATACCAGTTGAAAAACTGTCTTATTGCAGCCCCTATGGCTGGCATAACGGATCGCCCGTTTCGGGAGTTATGCTACAACATGGGCGCAGGTATGACAGTTTCAGAGATGCTTTCTTCCAACCCTCAGGTTTGGAGGACGGATAAATCCCGGCTACGTATGGTCCATCGCGACGAACCCGGCGTGCGTTCTGTACAAATTGCCGGTAATGATCCCGATGAGATGGCGGCAGCGGCGAAAATCAACGTCGCCAATGGTGCCCAAATCATCGATATCAACATGGGGTGTCCGGCCAAGAAGGTCAATCGAAAATTGGCAGGCTCAGCATTACTGCGTTACCCAGAACTGGTTCAAAAAATCCTTTCTGCGGTAGTCAATGCGGTTGATGTACCTGTTACATTGAAGATTCGTACCGGGTGGTCACCGGAAGAGCGTAACTGTGTAGAAATTGCCCAATTGGCTGAACGTTGTGGTATTCAGGCGCTTACCATTCATGGCAGGACGCGAGCCTGCCTGTTTAATGGTGAAGCCGAGTACGACAACATTCGGACAGTTAAGCAGACTGTTGCTATTCCCATTATTGCTAATGGCGACATTACTGACCCGCTAAAAGCCAGAGCAGTACTTGAATACACCGGGGCTGATGCCCTGATGATAGGCCGGGCTGCTCAGGGAAGACCCTGGATCTTTCGGGAAATCCAGCATTATCTGGAAACAGGAGAATTGCTGTCACCAATGCCTCTTGGCGAGGTGCGGCATTTGATGAGCGAGCATGTACGAGAGCTGCACGATTTTTACGGTCAAGGCAAAGGAGCTCGTATTGCACGTAAGCATGTATCTTGGTATCTCAGGGAACATGCTCCTGATGACCAGTTTCGGCGCACATTCAACGCCATTGAGGATGCCAGCGAACAGCTGGAGGCGTTGGAGGCATACTTCGAAAATTTTTGCGTAAATAAAGAAAAGAGCTGACAGAACTATGTTCGAACAACGCGTAACTTCTGACGTACTAACCGTTGCTACTGTAAATTCACAAGATCAGGTAACTCAAAAACCTCTGCGTGACTCAGTTAAACAAGCACTGAAGAACTATTTTGCCCAATTGAATGGTCAGGACGTCAATGACCTGTATGAGCTGGTACTGGCTGAAGTAGAGCAACCACTGTTGGACATGGTGATGCAATACACTCGTGGTAACCAAACCCGCGCAGCACTAATGATGGGAATCAACCGTGGTACTCTGCGTAAGAAATTGAAAAAATACGGCATGAACTAAGTTTTACTTAGTAACTTGTTGTTGAAGAAGCACTTTTTCTTTTTGGGAAAGTGCTTTTTTCATTTTTGTTTATACAAATGTTTATACATGGTTTACTGAACGAATCTATAAGCGTGGTATAAGATGAGAACATCGATAGTGTGGGCTTATAGTTCTATCAACGAATTTGGTTGTTAATGAGTGTGCTGTGACGATAACTTAGCCTTAATTTATTTCTATTGATTTTTAACTGGTTTTAGTTTGTCACAAGGCAAATAAATCATTTTTGTTCAGTGAAGTGCTGCATCAAAAGTACATAAGTTTATTATTAATTTAGAGATACTTACCTTAGGTAATAGAATATTGAATCAGCTATATACCTCGCTATACAATGTGCTCTAATACTTACCTAATAGAAGTGCTCATATGGAAAAATTTTTAGCTGCAACTTCAACATTTATAGAGAAAGCTACTGATACACGTTACTTTTTGTTGTTTGCAAGTTTTTTAATTGTTACTGATACTGTTCTATGCAAAACAATCAACACTCCTTTATTACAGTTCACATACTCAGATGTAACTAATAAATTGCATTTAGGGGCTGTTCTTGCTTATATGTCATTCTTCCTCTTTTATACATCTGTTCTGATTCCTTTTATTGCTTATATACTAGGATTGATATTGATTCACTTACCATCATGGGTGACTAGTATATTTCCCGATGTAAACGAAGATAAACATAGATACCCTAATTATATTCTAATTGATAGATTAAGAGACGAGGCAGTTGAAGAAAACAATAGCGTGAAATTTAATTTGTATATAAAGAGAGAAAATAAAAATAATGATGAAGCTCACCTTTATAAATTATCATTTACTTTCTTATTTACATTAATCTTGTCATTTCTAATTAACTTTAATAACCATGAATCTATGTTAAATACAATTTTTAATTACATTTTTAGTCTTGGTGATTTTATGCGTGGAATAATATTTATCATCATAAGTGTTTTTTCTATTTATTGTATGGGGTTAGGTATTGGTGGTTATTGCTTAAAACGTTACACCGAAAATTATATTTACATTGGCAATAAAAATATAAAAGCTGGGTGAGTGTGATACACTTATTAATTAAAAAGCACTTCTTTATTTTTTTTAAGTGCTTTTTAATTATTTACACATGATTTTATGCACAATAAAATATTGCTGTATAGAATGAAAAATAACTATCAGAATAGTCAACTATTATATTATCAAGAAATTAATTTATTTGTATGAAAAATGTTTTTAATTAGTGAGAAGATACCCCGTTACGGCCATCTTCCCGATGATTTTCAAGTAAGCAATTCGCTATTTTGATGACTTATCCCGAACCTTCCGTTCAATAAGTTGACCGCGCCGATCAAAATAACGACTAGGCCATATTTCAGAGGGATGTATTTCGAGATAGTTAGCAATAATCCATTCGCCTTTAGGCCACGGACGGCTAAGCGTATTTGCCAGTGTAGATGAACTCAATCCTGCTTCACGAGAAACAGCCGCTAAGGTTGTACCACGCTTACGTAATGCAGCAATAATGTCAGCTTGATGCCAGTCATTTTTAACATTATTCATTCCTGCTACCACTTCCATTAATTAATATTGATGGTGGCGATTCAAGACAGGGTTATCACAGCCGGGATCAACTTCTGTCTTTCCTACACAAATACGTTAGGGAGGAATAAAACACATTTTTATTGAACTTTTGTCTGATAGATTAAGCTCAACAAAAAACATGACCTGAGGTAATCTTTGTGTTTTCAGCCAACACCGAGCAATGGGCAAAAGAGACGTTTCAACATGCTGAACTGGG
>JAIRVT010000069.1 GCA_031253755.1 Enterobacteriaceae bacterium | reverse complement strand
GGCATAATCGGTGTCGCCAGTTTGTTTGCCAGCATATAGCTCAGGGCGCTGCCCAGATTTTCATGCTTGAGTAATGTTGCATGGAAGAAGCTGGCTAACATCGGTTCGCAATCTGCCAGCGATTTCGCTTCACTTTTTATATTGTTCCAAACTTCATTCAGTTCTTCTTGTGACATAGCAATCATTCTCATGTGATTGTTTTTTATATCCGTCGCCTTTCAAGCTGCCTCTTTGTTGGCCGCGATGCAACTCGAAATCCATAGGGTATATTATCGTTATTGTGGGTGACTTAACTGCGGGAGTTTTCTCCTTCATCCCTTGTCGCTCTTCCCAATAGTGCCTGAGCGGCTTCGATAACATTTTTGTGCAGATATAAGATCTGGTAGATTTGCTCGGTAATCGGCATTTCAACCCCAACTCGTTTGGCGAGTGCCCGGACTTCTTTGGTATTGCGATAACCTTCAACAACCTGTCCGATTTCATCCTGCGCAGCGTCAACGTTAACTCCCTGCCCCAGCATCATACCGAAACGGCGGTTGCGGGATTGGTTGTCCGTACAGGTCAGCACTAAGTCACCTAATCCCGCCATGCCCATAAAGGTGGAAGGATCAGCCCCCAAAGCCACACCAAGGCGGCTCATTTCCGCTAACCCTCGCGTGATCAATGCAGTACGGGCATTGGCGCCGAACCCCATGCCATCAGAGATCCCGGCGCCAATCGCAATCACGTTTTTGACGGCTCCGCCAAGTTGTACGCCGATAAAATCAGGGTTCTTGTATACCCGAAAACTTTTGCCACAGTGAAAAAGCTGCTGGAGTTCTTCACCAAATTCCGGCGTTGTCGCGGATACGGCAATCGCGGTCGGTAAACCAGCTGCCAGTTCTTTGGCAAATGTCGGGCCAGACACGACAGCTAACGGGATTTCATTGCCTAATATCTCACGCGCGACATCCTGCAATAAACGCCCAGTTTCTGCTTCAAGGCCTTTTGTTGCCCAGACAACGCGGGAATTTGGCTGTAGATGCGGTTTTATCTGATGCAAAACTTCACCAAAAACATGGCTGGGAACCACAATCAGGATATTACGGCTGGCTGATACTGCACTTTTCAGGTCGGCGTTCAGCTGTAAGCTATCAGGGAAAGAAACATCCGGTAAGAATGCCTGATTACAACGGGCTTGTTGCAAGGCATGGACATGCGCCGGGTTATGTCCCCAGAGCACAACATCATGCCCGTTACGAGCCAGTGTAATGGCTAAAGCGGTGCCGTACGAACCGGCACCGATGACTGTCATAGAAGCGGTATTCATTAGGCTTCCTGTGTTGCCTCATTAGACTGAGAATCAGCCTGCTGCTGCAAATAATTCATGAACAAAGCATCAAAGTTAACCGGAGCCAAGTTCAGCTGTGGGAACGTGCCACGACCGACCAAGCTGGTGATGCATTCACGGGCATACGGGAACAGAATGTTCGGACAATATGCACCTAAGCAGTGCGCCAATTGCGTTCCTTCGATACCATCAACAGAGAAAATACCAGCCTGTTGAACTTCACACAAGAACGCAGTTTCTTCTTCTAATGTCGCCGTCACGGTGACACGCAGAACCACTTCGTAAACACCCTGAACCAATTCACTAGAAGCAGTATCCAGATCCAATTTAATTTCAGGCTGCCAATCCTGTTGGAAAATTTGTGGGGCTTTCGGCGCTTCGAAAGAAATGTCTTTTGTATAGACGCGTTGGATCTGGAAAGCCATTTCTGTGTTGTTTTGTTCTGACATAATATTGTTTACCTTTTGTATGTCCTTATTAAAATTCGACAATGTAAGTATATCTTTCATCTTTAAAGTTGCAGCTTTATTCGCCGTGCTACATCTTATTGAAATTTATCGATTACATTTACATCCATACTCTATGGATTTCGAGTTGCATCACGGCGGCAAGCGAGCGCGGCCAACAAAGAGGCAACTTGAAAGACGACGAGTATTTATTTTTTGCCCTGCGCTAATGGCAGATTCTCACCACTCCAGCCAGCAATGCCTTCTTTCAGGATGTAAACTTGTTCGAAACCCGCTTTTACCAGATTTTCGGCCGGTGTTTTGGATTCCAGCCCGTTTGCTGAAACCACAATAACAGGCTGTTTTTTATGCTTTTCCAGCTCAGCCAGATTATGATCTTTAATCTCAGATGGCGTCAGATTAACAGAACCAATGATATGCCCTTTGCGGAAATCGTCACGGGAACGTAAATCCACAACGATTCCATTTTCCTTATTGATTAGATGGATGACCTGTGCGCGAGTGACGTCTTTACTCTTGGAGAATACACTTTTCACTGTCAGGACAATGACAGCCACAAACAGGGCAATCCAGGCAAGGCTCAGGATCGTGTTCCGGCTAATAAATTGCATGATTTCTTGCAGCATGGAGGGCAACAACTCCCATTAGTTAATAACAAAAATCCAAGGTAGCAGAGTATACCTGTGTGTTGTGTCAATTACAGCCAATTAGCATCAACCTGACGCAGATTTTGCGAAGCGTTTCGAGAAAAAATAAAAAAACCACTGCAAACTCTCCGATCAGCGTGCATCCATAAAATATTTCATGCCAAACTGTGCAGGCTCATAATTTTAGATAACAAATGAGCAAAACTAACTAAAATTTATATTATGAATTGGAATAATAAAAAAACAGGCCGTTCTCTGGTCAGAGGCAACGCTGCATGAAATAATCAGGCGCGACAAATATAGGCATAACACAAATAGAGCGTGGCAAAATAATAAATGGCTGATAACAAGGAACTCAAAAGCTGTAATAACCGGCAGAAGCCGAAACAGTGGCAACCAAGAAGCAGAGCTTTATCATTCTGTGCCTTATTGCTCTGCACCTTACTGTTCGCCTTTTTCTGTTCGGAAGCCTTTGCCAATCAGATTTCAGACAATAAAAACCAGCTCAAAGATATTCAGCAAGACATTGCTGATAAAGAAAAAAGCGTCAAACTACAGCAAAAACAACGTACGGAACTTCTGGGGCAACTCAAAGAGCAGGAAAATACTATTTCGGATGTCGGGCGTTCTCTCCATAACACGCAAAATCACCTGAATAAGCTGGGAAGTGAAATTTCGTCATTAACGGAGAATATCAGCGACCTTAAAGTACAGCAGAAAAAACAGCGCGAATTGCTTGCCCGCCAATTGGATGCGGCATTCCGGCAAGGTAACCATCAGGGTTTGGAATTACTGTTTAATGGCCCGGAGAAGCAACGTAAAGAACGTATACTCGCTTATTACAGTTACCTGAATCAGGCGCGTCAGGAAACGATCACTGAGCTGCAAGAAACAACGGACAAACTTAACCAACAGAAAAAGCTGCAACAAGAAAAACAGAATGAGCAGCAGACATTGATGAGCAGCCAAAAGCAGCAAAAGCAAAAAATGGAAGTTGCCCGTAATGCCCGGCAAAAAACGCTGACAACACTGGAATCTTCACTGAAGAAAGATCAACAAAGTCTGGCTGAGCTGCGACAAAACGAAATCAGCCTGCGTAATAAAATTGCGAAAGCAGAACAAGAAGCCAAAGCCCGTGCGGAACGTGAAGCGCGTGAAGCTGCCCGTGTCCGGGCGCAAGTCGCCGCCAAACAGAAACAGGCTCAAAAACAAGGTTCCAGTTATAAACCAACAGAAGATGAACGTGCGCTGATGGCAAGAACCGGTGGGCTGGGTCGCCCTGCGGGACAGGCAATCTGGCCGGTACGTGGTCGCGTGATTCACAACTTTGGTGAAGCGATACAAGGCGAGCTGCGCTGGAAAGGCATTGTAATCTCCGCCGCAGAAGGAACGGAAGTCAAAGCCATTTCCGATGGGCGGGTATTACTGGCAGATTGGCTGCAAGGCTATGGTTTGGTTGTCGTCATTGAGCACGGCAAAGGTGACATGAGCCTTTATGGTTATAACCAAAGCGCATTAGTCAGTGTGGGTCAGCAGGTTCGCGCCGGGCAACCCATCGCGCTGGTAGGTAACAGCGGCGGGCAACAACAGCCTTCATTATATTTTGAGATCCGCCGCCAAGGCCGTGCGGTCAATCCATTACCGTGGTTAGGTCGCTAAAAAAGAGGGAAATCCATCGTGCAATACCGGTTAATAAAGTGCATTCACTCATTTACACTGTTATTTCAGGTATTGCTGCTGTTTTGGGGACTGTTATTGCGGGGATCGTTAGTGCGGGTAACATTATTTCAGCTATCGTCATTACGGAACGTGTCATTACGGAAATTGGCCGTTCGGATACCCGCATTTTCGATGCCATTATTTGCCGCGATATTGTTGTGTGCCCTGAATGCGCAGGCTGCACGCCTTGCTATTGTCATCGATGACTTTGGTTATCGGGTTCACAATGAAAATAAAATATTACAGATGCCCGCTGCTATCTCCATTGCGGTACTGCCCGATTCGCCACATGGCAGGGAAATGGCGCAAAAAGCGTACTCACAAGGCAGAGAAGTGCTGATTCATTTACCCATGTCACCACTGAGCAAACAGCCATTAGAGAAAAATACGCTACATCCGGCAATGAGCAGAGAAGAAGTTGCGACGATTATTACCAGCGCCATACAGAAAGTTCCTCATGCCGTCGGTATCAACAACCATATGGGCAGTGCAATGACGTCCAATCTCGTCGGCATGACGAACGTCATGAGTGCATTATCTCAATATCATTTCTATTTTCTGGACAGCGTCACCATCGGCAATACCCAAGTGATGAAGGCATCAATGGGAACACCGGTAAAAGTGCTCCGCCGTAATGTCTTCTTAGATAATGTGCAGACAGAAGCAGAAACACACCATCAGCTCAATCGTGCCATTGCGCTGGCCCGTAAACAGGGCACGGCTATCGCCATCGGGCATCCTTATCCAACGACTATCCGGGCATTACAGCAGGAGTTAGCCGCATTGCCCGCCGATATTGAGCTGGTATCTCCCGGAATGTTGTTAGCTCACGCCGCTGAAAACCAACAAAATCGCTCACACGTTGAGTCAAAATGCACAAGCCGTCATCAGCCCAAAAACGATTCTGCGGCCATGCTGTCACCTGAACTGGACTATCTCAAGAGAGTTGGCGAAGCGCTGGTTCCCGGTGCAGTTATCGATACGTTGAAACAGTTTTTTGAGAAACCGATTTTTGAAAAATCACCCGAAGTGACACCAAAGCCAGAAGAGCTGCATAGCGCAGGCAGCATGAAGTCACAACAAGATAACGAATTGAAAAATAATAAAATAAAAGATAAAACAGGCGCCCGTAAAATGACAGACGCCTGTGCAGATTTTTAACATGTAATACTCAAGTTTTATTCGTGACTTTATTAATTCCAATTCAGGATAACTTTGCCAGATTGCCCTGAGCGCATGATATCAAAGCCTTTTTGATAATCATCTATCGGAAATTGGTGGGTGATCATGGGCGTGAGATCCAACCCTGATTGAATTAATGCGGCCATTTTGTACCAAGTTTCGAACATTTCCCGCCCGTAGATGCCTTTGATAAACAGCCCCTTAAAAATGACCTGATTCCAGTCAATCGCCATATCGGAAGGCGGAATACCCAACAACGCGATACGGCCACCATGATTCATCGTGCTTAATAAAGTACGGAATGCAGGCGGAGCGCCGGACATTTCCAGACCGATATCAAAGCCTTCTGTCATTCCCAACTCGGCCATCACATCCGACAGGTTTTCCTGACTGACATTCACTGCACGGGTAACGCCCATTTTGCGTGCCAGATCAAGACGATATTCATTCACATCCGTGATCACAACATGGCGGGCACCCACATGTTTACACACAGCCGCAGCCATGATACCGATCGGGCCAGCGCCTGATACCAGCACATCTTCACCCACCAAATCAAAGGAAAGTGCCGTATGAACAGCATTGCCGAACGGGTCAAAAATCGCCGCCAGTTCATCCGAAATATTGTCCGGGATTTTAAACGCATTAAAGGCGGGAATAACCAGATATTCCGCAAATGCGCCGGGGCGGTTTACACCAACGCCGGTGGTATTACGGCACAAATGAGTGCGCCCGCCACGGCAGTTACGGCAATATCCGCAAGTGATATGGCCTTCACCCGATACGCGATCACCAATGTTGAACCCTTTGACTTCCTGACCAATGGCAACCACTTCCCCAACATATTCGTGTCCTACCACCATCGGCACAGGAATCGTTTTCTGGGACCAATCATCCCAGTTATAGATATGCACATCCGTTCCGCAAATCGCAGTCTTACGGATCTTAATCATCACATCGTTGTGCCCTAATTCTGGTACAGGCACATCCGTCATCCAGATACCTTCTTCTGGTTTTAATTTTGATAGTGATTTCATCTGTCAGCCTCCGGGGATCCTCATTCAGAAGAACGAGAAATCGTAAAGTTATATACCCTATGGATTTCGAGTTGCATCGCGGCGGCAAATGAGTGCGTCCCCTGAGCATAGATAACTATGCGGCTGGGGCGAGCGAGTGCAGCCAACAAAGAGGCAGCTTGAAAGACGACGGGTATACCTTAAGCAATAACATTCAGCTTCTTACCGATGCGTATAAATGCCTCCACAACACGTTCAATTTGTTCCTCGGTATGAGCGGCAGAGATCTGGGTTCGGATACGAGCCTGATCTTTCGGAACTACGGGGAAGAAGAAACCAATGACATAAATGCCTTCTTTCAACAGTTCAGACGCAAATTCCTGCGCCAGTTTTGCATCACCCAACATCACAGGAATAATCGCGTGATCCGCTCCTGCCAATGTAAAACCGGCGGCGGTCATCTTTTCACGGAACAGGTTAGCGTTTTTCCATAAGCGCTCGCGCAGGCCATCTCCCTCTTTCAGCATATCTAACACTTTGATGGAGGCCGCAACAATAGAAGGCGCCAACGAATTGGAAAACAGGTAAGGGCGCGAACGCTGGCGCAGCCATTCCACGACCTCTTTACGGGCAGCGGTATAACCGCCGGATGCACCGCCCAATGCTTTACCGAGTGTGCCGGTGATAATGTCAACGCGCCCCATGACATCACAATACTCATGCGTACCGCGGCCCTGCTTGCCAACAAACCCCACCGCATGGGAATCATCAACCATAACCAGCGCCCCAAATTCATCGGCCAAATCACAGACGGATTTCAGATCAGCAATAACGCCATCCATTGAGAACACGCCATCCGTTGCGATCAGGATATTCTGCGCACCGTCTGCTGTCGCTTTCTCCAACTGCTCCCGCAATTCCTGCATATTATTATTGCCATAGCGGTAACGTTTCGCTTTACACAAACGGATGCCATCAATGATGGAAGCATGGTTCAGCGCATCGGAAATAATGGCATCTTCCGGCCCGAATAACGTTTCAAACAGGCCACCATTCGCATCAAAGCATGACGAGTACAGAATGGCATCTTCCATGCCTAAAAATTCAGCTATTTTGTTTTCTAATTCTTTGTGGGAGTCTTGCGTGCCGCAAATAAAACGCACAGATGCCATACCAAAACCGTGGCTATCCATACCCGCTTTTGCGGCCGCGATCAGGTCAGGATGATTCGCTAACCCTAAATAGTTATTAGCACAGAAATTAATAACATTGCTACCATCAGCAACAGAGATATCCGCCTTTTGTGCAGAGGTAATAATACGCTCACTTTTAAACAGCCCTTCTGCACGAGTTTGTTCTAACTGTTCATTAATCTTCTGATAAAAAGACACAGACATTTTTCTCTCCTAGATGTACCTGAATAAGTGAAAAGCATGGCGCATTTTACTGCCAGTGACGATAGACAGGCAGAGATAATCTCAACTTTGTAAAGCCGATCACGTACTAAAAACTGAGATGCTATGTGTTTTCAAGATATTCAGTGCCTTCAGGATACTCCCCTATACCTATGGAATTTCACCTGCTGTCGTCAGTAGGGTTAAGTGATATGATACGCGCCGGACTCCTGAAATAAGGAGTAAAGTGAACTGACTATATTAGAGGTGAGCCACATGATTATTGTCACTGGCGGTGCAGGATTTATTGGCAGCAATATTGTCAAGGCACTGAATGACGAAGGTTATAAGGATATTCTGGTTGTTGATAATCTGAAAGACGGCACAAAATTCGTCAATCTGGTTGATCTGGATATTACCGATTACATGGATAAGGAAGATTTCATTGCCAGTATTGTTGCAGGTGATGATTTGGGCGATATTGATGCCATTTTTCATGAAGGTGCCTGTTCATCCACGACAGAGTGGGACGGCAAGTATATGATGGACAACAATTATCAGTACTCCAAAGATGTACTGCATTATTGTCTTGAGCGGCAAATCCCATTCCTGTATGCCTCTTCTGCCGCCACTTATGGTGGTCGCAGTGATAACTTCATCGAAGAGCGTCAGTACGAAAAGCCTCTTAATGTTTATGGTTACTCAAAATTCCTGTTTGATCAGTATGTCCGGGATATTTTGCCTCATGCTGATTCGCAAATTTGTGGCTTCCGTTATTTTAATGTTTACGGGCCGCGAGAAGGTCATAAAGGCGGAATGGCGAGCGTCGCCTATCATTTAAATACCCAAATCAATCAAGGCCAGAACCCGAAATTATTTGCCGGCAGCGAACATTTTCAGCGCGATTTTATTTACGTGGGTGATGTTGCAGCGGTAAACCTGTGGTTCTGGAAAAACAGCGTTTCCGGCATTTTCAACTGTGGAACAGGCCGCGCGGAATCTTTTCAGGCTGTAGCTGATGCCGTCATTGCGTTCCATAAAGAAAAATCACCGTCTGTGGAATACATTGAATTCCCGGAAAAATTAAAGGGACGTTACCAGAGTTTCACTCAGGCATCACTGGTAAAACTTCGTGCAGCGGGTTATGACAAATCATTCAAAACTGTCGCGGAAGGCGTTACCGAATATATGCAATGGCTTAATCAGGATAATTAATCGATTTTTATGAAGATATTGGTGTTCGGCCCATCATGGGTGGGTGACATGATGATGTCACAAAGCCTCTACCGCACGTTGAAGACATTGCACCCGAATGCAGAAATTGATGTGATGGCACCGGAATGGTGTCGTCCATTGCTGGCGAAAATGCCGGAAGTGAATCACGCGCTGGCCATGCCGCTCGGACATGGCGCGCTGGCACTTGGTGAGCGCCGTCGGCTGGGTCTGGCGCTGCGCGAAAACGAATATGATCGCGCTTACGTTCTTCCCAACTCGTTCAAATCTGCGTTAGTGCCGTTTTTCGCCAATATCCCTCTGCGTACAGGCTGGCGGGGTGAAATGCGCTATGGCTTGTTAAACGACATCCGTATCCTGAATAAAAACGCTTTTCCGCTGATGGTGCAGCGCTACGCAGCTCTCGCTTATGATGGAGAAACCGTCCGCAGTGCTGAAGACCTTCCGCAACCACTGTTATGGCCACAGTTGGCGATCAGCGATGAAGATATTGCGGAATCAACCGCGGCATTTAACATTGCTGATCATCGCCCGATTATCGGTTTTTGTCCCGGCGCCGAATTTGGCCCGGCCAAACGCTGGCCGCACTATCATTACGCCGCACTTGCTGAGCAGCTCATTACCCAAAAGGGCTACCAGATATTACTGTTTGGTTCTGCTAAAGATCATGAAGCTGGCGAAGATATTCGCGCACTTTTGAGTGAAAACGCTCAGGCGCAATGTCTCAACCTCGCCGGGCAAACTTCCCTTGAGCAAGCGGTCAATATTATCGCTGCCTGTGATGCCATCGTCACCAACGACTCCGGCCTGATGCACGTTGCCGCCGCCCTGAACCGCCCTTTGGTGGCGCTTTATGGCCCAAGCAGCCCCGATTTTACGCCTCCTCTGTCAGATAAAGCAGAAGTGATCCGCCTGATTAGCGGTTACCACAAAATCAGAAAAGGTGACAGCGCGGGCGGCTATCATCAAAGCTTGATTGATATTCAACCCGATCAGGTTTTAGCCTCATTGGAGAAATTGTTACAGGTGGAGAACCGGAGTTAATGCGCGTTTTACTGGTAAAAACCTCTTCAATGGGCGATGTGCTGCATACTCTGCCCGCGTTAACGGATGCAAAACAACATATCCCGGATATTCAATTTGATTGGGTTGTTGAAGAAGGTTTCGCCCAAATCCCCACATGGCACAGCGCGGTAGAGAATGTTATTCCTGTCGCTATTCGTCGCTGGAGAAAAAATTGGTTTAAAAAAGACACCTGTAGAGAACGGGCGCATTTCAAAAAACAATTACAACAACGGCAATATGATGCTGTTATTGATGCGCAAGGTCTGCTGAAAAGTGCTTTTTTAGTGACACGCTTAGCTCATGGCCCAAAACATGGCTGTGACAAAAAAAGCGTTCGTGAGCCACTTGCCAGTTTTTTCTACGATTACCGCCATTCCGTGAGCAAACAGCAACATGCTGTCGAGCGAATTCGCGCACTATTTGTAGAAAGCCTCGGTTATCCGAAACCCACGAAAATCGGTGATTACGGGATAGCCCGTCATTTTTTGCACTCTAAAATTGAAAGCGAAAATGATTATCTGGTCTTCCTCCATGCTACCACCCGTGATGAAAAACATTGGCCGGAAGCGCATTGGCGGCAACTTATTGCAGAAATTCAGCCAACGGGTATGCGTATCAAACTCCCTTGGGGAGCCGAGCACGAGTACCAGCGAGCGCTACGACTGGCTGAAAACTTTCCTCATGTTGAGGTATTACCCAAACTGACACTGGCAGAAGTAGCCCAAATTCTTGCTGATGCCAAAGCGGTGGTGTCTGTCGATACCGGGCTAAGTCACCTGACAGCAGCACTTGACCGCCCGAACATCACCCTATTTGGCCCGACAGATCCCGGTTTGATTGGTGGCTACGGCAAAGAACAGCACGCTTTGAGATCCGTGGATAATACGATGGAGAGTATTATGCCTGAGGAAGTGATGCTGTTTTTGCAAAGCGTGTTAGAAAAGCACCTTGCCTAGCGGGAAGGTTTCACACCAACGGTTTTTGTATTCAAGAGTAGGATTACCCAATGAGAAACGCATCGTTTTGTCTGCTGACTGACACAGTGATTTTGCTTCTTGAATATTCACCCACATCAAAACGCTACCAATGCTGAGGTGTGCATATTCAGGATCATATCCTCCATTAATAGCATCAAATGAAATCCATTTAGGACTATCTGCACGCAAGATAAAATCATACGCACATGGCATGCCATTAATGAGTAACACATAACCAAATATGTGTTCTCGAAGTTCTGTGTATATTTCAAGTAAACGCTGGCGTTGCTCTGGAGAATGCTTGTAATCCCAGCGTTTCTGATATAAATCAATGTAAATATCGACTAACTTTTCAGCGTCAAATTCACTTGAAGGAATAACTTCTCCCCCTGCACGCGTGAACCTGTTTGTTTCATTCTTGCGATTGCGGCGGGTTTTGTAGGAAAAGTTGTCTTTAATCAGGCAAATTTGGCGCTTGCTAAAAAGGGTCTTATAGCTAACATTAATGAAATTTTCCTTATGTATCGGAGATAGTCTCTTCGACTTTAGCGGTAAAAATAATTTTGCACCACCAACAATAGGGAAAATAACTTCATCAGTGGATAACGGATAGGCACCTTTGGCTTGTTCTACAAATTTTGTTTGTTGGTTAGAAAAACAAGCACCCAAAATAGAAGCTCCGTTTTCTTTAATATAGAAAGAAAACGGGTTTCCACTGGCTTTTTTGTTTAAAAAATAAACAA
>JAIRVT010000009.1 GCA_031253755.1 Enterobacteriaceae bacterium | reverse complement strand
CAAAGCAGCAAGCTGCTTCCTGTTACCGCCCGACTTGCATGTGTTAGGCCTGCCGCCAGCGTTCAATCTGAGCCATGATCAAACTCTTCAATTTAAAGTGTTTGATGCTCAAAGAATTCAACTGTTCACTGTCAGTTCATAATGAATTAACTGTTTTAGTCACTCTTCAAGACTTTTATTTTTACGCCTTTCGGCGCATTCGATAATGTCCTGCGAGTGCCCACACAGATTGTCTGATTAATTTGTTAAAGAGCGGTGCAACCGAACGTTTTCGTTCCCGGTTGCGAGGCTGCGTATCTTACGCTTTTCACCTCCGGAGTCAAGCGTTTATTTTCGCTTTCTTCCGCTGTCCGACGCGGCGTGTTCTCGCTTGGCGTCGGTCAGTGGTGGCGCATTATAGGGAGTTTTTTCGGGCTGACAATAGTTTTTTTGAAAAAAGATTTCAACCGATTATTTATTCATCAAAATAGGCCAGGGCGGCGGGTTTTTAATCTGAAAAATACAAAAAGAGGTGGCTTTTTCACCTCTTTTTTATCTTTGTAAGATCTTTTATTTTGCCGTAACGACATTTTCACTCTATAGCTGCCTATATAAATGGCAATACATAGGCTCTACTCGAATAAAAATCGTCATTGTTTTGCAACAATATGGTTATCTTCCAGATCTAATGTCACCAACTTACCGGGAATCAATTCACCAGAAAGGATCTGCTGAGCCAATGGGTTTTCAATCTCTTGCTGAATCGCCCGTTTTAACGGACGAGCTCCATACACAGGATCAAAACCAGCTTCACTCAGTTTTTCTAATGCTGATGGTGTCATTGTGGCCTGATAACCGCGTTCTTCCAGACGTTTATATAAACGTTGCAATTGGATATTGGCAATGGATTTCAGATGTTCTTTCCCTAGTGGATGGAATACAACAACTTCATCAACACGGTTAATAAATTCAGGCCGGAAGTGATGACCGACGACTTCCATTACCATCTCTTTCATTCCAGCATAATCCAACGAGCCAAAGCGCTCCTGAATCATGTCTGAGCCTAAGTTAGAGGTCATGATGACAACGGTATTGCGAAAATCAACCGTTCTTCCCTGACCATCAGTCAGGCGGCCATCATCCAATACCTGTAATAAAATATTGAAAACATCCGGGTGAGCTTTTTCTACCTCATCCAACAAAATGACAGAGTACGGACGACGACGTACAGCTTCTGTCAGATACCCGCCTTCTTCATATCCAACATATCCAGGAGGAGCACCGACTAATCTTGAAACCGCATGTTTCTCCATAAATTCAGACATATCAATGCGAACCATTGCATCATCACTATCGAACAAGAAATTAGCCAACGATTTACACAATTCTGTTTTACCAACCCCAGTTGGCCCCAAAAACATGAAAGAACCAATCGGGCGATTTGGATCAGACAAACCAGCACGGCTGCGACGGATTGCATTTGATACGGCTTCAACAGCTTCATCCTGTCCGATGACGCGTTTGTGTAATTCATGCTCCATGCGTAATAGCTTGTCTTTTTCACTTTCCAACATTCTGGATACAGGAATGCCTGTCCAGCGAGCAAGAATTTCCGCAATTTCAGCATCGGTAACTTTGTTACGCAGCAGCTTCATCGGGTGACTTTCTGCTGTTGTTGCGGCTGTTAGCTGTTTTTCCAGCTCAGGAATTTTCCCGTACTGAATTTCTGACATTTTTGCTAAGTCGCCGCTGCGACGCGCTTTTTCTAATTCAATACGGGCATTTTCCAATTCCGCTTTAATGTTTTGCGTACCCGTCAACTCAGCTTTTTCTGCTTTCCAGTCTTCTTCCAGTTCAGAATATTCCCGTTCTTTTTCCACCAGCTCTTCGTTCAACATGTCCAGACGTTTTTTACTGGCATCATCCGATTCTTTTTTTAACGCTTGCTGTTCAAGTTTTAACTGAATAATTCGGCGCTCCAGACGATCCAATGCTTCTGGTTTTGAATCCATCTGCATACGCAGGCTGGCGCCAGCTTCGTCAATCAGATCAATCGCTTTGTCAGGTAACATACGTTCAGAAATATAACGATGGGATAACGTTGCCGCAGCAACAATGGCCGGATCCGTTATCTGAACATGGTGATGCAGTTCATAGCGCTCTTTCAGCCCGCGCAGGATAGCGATGGTATCTTCAACGGTAGGTTCGGCAACGTACACTTTTTGGAAGCGGCGCTCCAAAGCAGCGTCTTTTTCAATATATTGACGATATTCATCCAGTGTTGTCGCACCAACACAATGCAGCTCACCACGCGCTAATGCTGGTTTTAGCATATTGCCAGCATCCATAGCGCCGTCAGCTTTACCTGCACCTACCATCGTATGTAATTCATCAATGAACAGGATAACTGAGCCTTCCTGTTTGGCGAGATCATTCAAAACACCTTTCAGGCGTTCTTCAAATTCACCACGGTACTTAGCTCCCGCTAATAGTGCTCCCATATCAAGGGACAGGACACGTTTGTGTTTCAGGCCTTCAGGAACTTCACCATTGACAATACGCTGTGCTAACCCTTCAACGATAGCTGTTTTACCAACTCCCGGCTCCCCGATCAGGACGGGATTATTTTTGGTACGACGTTGTAATACCTGAATTGTCCGACGAATTTCTTCGTCACGCCCGATTACAGGATCTAATTTGCCAAGTTCCGCCCGCTCAGTCAGATCAATTGTGTATTTTTTCAGTGCCTGACGCTGATCTTCGGCACTTTGGTCATTCACTTTTTCACCACCACGCATATTTTCTATTGCCTTAGTGATTTTATCTTTGGTTGCACCCGCAGCTTTCAAGATATCGCTTAACGTTCCACGTTCTTCCAGTGCTGCCAGAACAAAGAGTTCAGAAGAAATAAAATTATCACCTGCTTTTTGAGCAAGTTTATCGCACAGGTTTAAATAACGTCCTAACTCATTGGATACCTGCACATCACCGCCATTCCCCTCCACTTTCGGCAGTCGGTCCAAAGCCTGATTAAGCTGATCAACCACGTGAGCTGCATTAACTCCTGCCGATATGAGTAGAGGACGAACGGAACCGCCCTCTTGATTGAGCAAAGTACTCATCAAGTGGACAGGTTCGATGAATTGATTATCACGCCCTAATGCGAGAGATTGGGCGTCAGCGAGAGCAAGCTGGAATTTATTAGTAAGACGATCCAGACGCATAACACCTCCAATATTGGTCAGAATTTGCTACTGGAGATTAAATAAGGTCATTCCTTAAATATTCAAGTTGTCCTGAAAAGTTAATTAAGAATCTTCGCCATGTATCTGAATCGCCTTTACAGGATAATTTATTTTAGCCAAATGAGCGTTGCCATCCGCCCGGTAGTGCCATCGCGACGGTACGAAAAAAAGTGTCTTTTTTCTGAAACCGTACAAGTCGTGCCACCAAAAACTTCATTTATGCCAACAGACTGCAATTTTAATCTAGCCAGTAAATAGATATTTGCCAGAAATTTAGCACCATAAGGTGTAAAGGCCTGTGCCAGATTAGGGTCAGTTGCCACGAAAGATTCCATGACTTCAGACCCGACTTCAAATTTTTCAGGCCCAATCGCAGGCCCCAACCACGCGCGGATCATGTCAGGTTTTACATTGAATTGAGCGACTGTATTTTCCAGCACTCCGGCACATAAACCACGCCAGCCCGCATGAGCGGCGGCAACTTCATCACCATGAATGGAACAAAAAAGCACAGGCAGGCAATCTGCTGTCATCACAGCACAAACCTGCCCTCTTTTATTGGTATAAACAGCATCAGCCTGATTATCTTCCACTGATTGACCATCCAGACTGATAACGCGAGTCCCATGAACCTGTTCCAACCAAACAGGTGCTTGTGGCAATTGAGCGTACTCCATCAACAGTTCCCGGTTTCGCTCCACACTTGCCAGATCATCTCCAACATGGCTACCTAAATTCAGGCTATCATAAGGAAGCTCACTGACGCCTCCTATTCGGGTCGAACTACATGCGCCAACGCTTTCGAGCTGCGGCCAATCAGGAAAAATCAGTGATGTCATTTACCTGTCAATCCTTATTTACCAGTTCATTTCATCTTTAAAAATTTCAGCATCCGCTTTCATGACATCAATAAGTTTGACCATGTCATCCGGTAACGCAGCGTGCCATTCCATCTCAATACCCGTGATCGGATGATAAAGACGTAACATGGTGGCGTGCAATGCCTGTCGGTCAAAGTTGCGCATCACTTCGCGAAATTCTTCAGAAGCACCCTTGAGAGGCCGGGGGCGTCCGCCATACAGCTGATCACCAACCAATGGATGTTTAATATGGGACATATGCACACGGATTTGGTGTGTCCTGCCCGTTTCCAGACGCAAGCGAAGACGGGTATGTGCCCGAAAATGTTCCATAACCCGATAATGAGTCACGGCGGGTTTTCCCATCGGGTGTACAGCCATGTGCGTGCGTTTTGTCGGGTGACGAGATATCGGTTCCTCGACTAGCCCGCCGGCGGTCATACAGCCTAAAGCAACGGCTTCATATTCACGGGTAATTTCACGCAATTGCAGGGATTCAACCAAACGAGTCTGTGCCGGTACTGTTTTTGCCACTACCATCAAGCCCGTCGTATCTTTATCAAGACGATGCACTATCCCTGCGCGGGGAACATCAGCAATTTCGGGGTAACGATATAGCAAAGCATTCAACACAGTACCATCAGGATTTCCAGCGCCCGGATGTACAACCAAGTCACGTGGTTTATTAATAACCAGAATATCATCGTCTTCATAGACAATATTCAGTTCAATATTCTGTGGTTCCCAGCGAGTATCCTCTTCAATGAGCGCATCTATAGAAATTTCTTCTCCTCCAAGGACTTTTTCTTTTGGCTTATTAATTAATTTACCGTTAACCTGAACTTTATCACTCAAAATCCACTCTTTTATGCGTGACCTTGAGTAATCAGGGAACAATTCAGCCAATGCCTGATCTAAACGTTGACCGAGCTGAGATGTAGCGACTGTTGTATTGAGTCGTATTTGTTGTGCCATATATAACTTCTAATTTTATGTTGGGTTTTGACGGCGCAGCCGTTTCATTTAAAATAGTGTGCTATTGTAACTCTATCTTTTGCTGGGAGCTTCATGGATAGTCTCCCAGAAAACAATCAGAGGATAATCAACACGTGATGATTCGCATGAAATATCTGGTGGCAGCGACCACATTGAGTCTGGTTTTATCTGGATGCTCCAGCAATAAGGATGCTGTTCCTGATATCCCACCGTCTCAAATTTATTCTAATGGGCAGGAAAAACTGCAAAACGGTAACTATAATGCGGCTATCAAGCAATTGGAATCCCTTGATAACCGTTATCCTTTCGGACCTTATTCTCAGCAGGTCCAGCTTGATTTGATCTACGCATACTATAAATCAGCTGAACTCCCTCTGGCTCTGGCATCGATTGAACGTTTCATGCGCCTGAATCCAACTCACCCAAATATCGACTATGTTCTGTATATGCGTGGGCTGGTGTTACAGGCGATGGATGATAGCGCTTTACAGGAACTTTTGAGAATTGACCGTTCAGATCGCGACCCTGAAAATGCCAGGGCAGCGTTTCTCGATTTGAATCAGCTCGTGCATCTTTATCCTAATAGTCAATATACGGCGGATGCTTATAAGCGTTTGGTTTTTCTAAAAAATCGCTTAGCCAAACATGAACTTAGCGTTGTGCAATATTACCTTAAACGCGGGGCTTATGTAGCCGTTGTTAACCGTGCAGAAAAAATGTTACGAGATTATCCTGACACGGAATCAACCAGAAAAGCGCTGCCTTATATGGAAAGCGCCTACAAGGCGCTAGGACTTAAAATCGAAGCAAATAAAGTTGCAGCATTAATCGCAGCCAATCCGGTATAGCGTTAAAGAAACATCAACAACAACAACACAGAAACAGTGGCTAGTTATATGGCTGCTGTTTTTTTGTGTTTCGCGGTTTTTAAATTTTACGGTAGCTGTACCTGCCAAGCCAAGGATTTTCAAGTATACAAACACCCTTACTTGATTAATATATTGAATATTTTCAAATGGAAATAGATTGAAACTTTGAAATTGTTACTCGCATTGATAATACCAAAACTCATCGATAATGACGCATAATCCCTCTCTTCGCAACAAATATTGTCCATATCTTCATCACCAATCACAATTTCGCAAATCAACAGCCAAATCAGCCAATAAAAGTGATTTAGATCATTCTTTTTCAGCAAAAGATCGTTATGCTGAATCTATCGAAGACGGAGTAACATCAAGAGGTAACTATATATGTTAGTAAACATTACCAGTAAGCAAATGGAAATTACCCCCGCAATTCGTAGCCATGTAGAAGACCGTCTAAGCAAGTTGAGCAAATGGAAAGTTAATCTAATCAATCCACACATTGTCCTGTCAAAAGAACCTCAAGGATTTTTGGTTGATGCCACTATTGGTACACCAAATGGTACATTAGTCGCCAGTGCCAAACATGAAGACATGTATGCTGCTATTAATGAATTGCTGACAAAATTAGAGCGTCAACTTAATAAAGTTCAGCATAAGGGAGAAGCCCGCAGGGCGGAACATAGTGTGAAAGAATCCAACCTTAATCTAGAAATATAATCACATTCTCAGCGCGCTCAATGAGCGCGTTTTTGTTCATTCTTCCCTTTCTAATGCCTTATCGATTTCAAAAAAATAGCTATCTGAAAACAATAGACATTGACAGGCCTCACCAAATAGGTTAATTAAAATACACTATTTTCATTTCACACGACAAAAAGTGCTCACCATGACTTTTAAATTGTTTTTCTTCTTTTTCTTTTTTGCCTTCCTGTGAGGAGGTTTTTTCGTTTTAGAAATAAAAAGAAGACGAACAAAAAAACCTCCCTGTCAGCGGGAGGTTTTTTATTTTACAGGCAATAAGTTATGTATCCGATAGGCTTTAACCTGCAATGCGCAAGATAAAGGTTATTTCTACGAAAAAAATGTCAGGACTACACTATGCAACGAGATTTAACTCACATTCGCAAAGAAATTAGTGCTATTGATGCTGATTTGCTGGATTTACTCATGAGACGTCGGCAATTAGCCTGTGATATTGCGCAGACTAAATTACTCGATCATCGCCCAATAAGGGATAAAAACCGGGAACGGGAATTATTGGATGTGTTAATTGAAAAAGGCAAATCGCGCGGGTTAGATGGCTTTTATATTACCCGCCTGTTCCAAATGATTATTGAAGATTCTGTGTTGACTCAGCAAGCCCTGCTGCAACAACACCTGAATCAAACACCTTATGACGCAGCACGAATTACCTTTCTGGGCCCAAAAGGCTCTTATTCCCATCTTGCTGCCCGTCAATTTTCAGCCCGACACTTTAATCAGCTTATTGAATGTAGCTGCCATAAATTTCCGGATATTTTGTCATTGGTCGAACTTGGTCAAGCGGATTACGGTATCTTGCCTCTCGAAAATACCAGTTCCGGAGCAATCAATGATGTTTATGACTTATTGCAACACACTTCACTTTCTTTGGTCGGAGAGATAACACTTCCCATCAATCACTGTTTATTGGTTGCCAAAGAGAGTGATATTTCGCAAATAAAAACCATCTATAGCCACTCCCAACCCTTTCAGCAATGCAGCCAATATCTCAATCAGTTTCCACACTGGAAGATTGTTTATTGTGAAAGTACAGCTTCTGCTATGCAAAAAGTGGCTGAGTTAGATTCTCCAGAGGTGGCTGCACTGGGAAGTGAAGCCGGAGGCGCACTTTATGGGTTACGGTTGTTAGCCAATAATTTGGCAAACCAACCCGATAACAGTACCCGGTTTATTGTTGTTGCCCAAAAATCCATTGATGTATCAGAGCAGGTGCCGGCAAAAACGACGTTTATTATGTCCACAGGGCAACAGGCCGGAGCGCTGGTTGATGCCCTTATTATCCTGAAAAAACATGATATTATGATGAGCAAGCTGGAATCACGCCCCATAAACGGTAAACCGTGGGAAGAGATGTTTTACATTGATGTACAAGCCAATGTACGTTCACTGAAAGTGCAACAGGCGCTTAAAGAATTATCCAAAATCACCCATTATGTGAAAGTATTGGGATGTTATCCTTCAGAAAATGTAATTCCGGCTGATCCTTTCTAAAATATTCTGTTATATCTCTTTCAAACTCCAAGTTGTGACTTGCTAGGCTTATATCTCCCCGCTACGCGGGGAAATATAAATGATCTTGAAAGACGATGGATATAGAACACGAAACCGGATATTTTCATCCGGTTTTTTCATAGTTTTTGTTTTTTCTATGTCCGGCTATCACTCGCCTGTTGTAAAAGTGTTCTGCTTTCTTTCATAAACCGAGTTGCTTCATCACCAAACCATTCGCTTACCTGATTGAAACTGGCGATAAATGCGGTTTTATCCTGAGATTCCAGCAATTCCAATGCTTGCCCAAAGCTCTGATGATAACGGCGGATAAGATCAATATTTTCCGGGCTGGACATAATAATATCCGCATACAATTGCGGATCCTGAGCAAATAACCGACCCACCATAGCCAGTTCCAGACGGTAAATGGGTGACGACAGTGATAATAATTGCTGCAAATCGATATCTTCTTTTACCAGATGTCGCCCATACGAAAATGTTGTGAAATGGCGTAATGCCTGAATAAAACTCATATTCTTATCGTGCTGTTCTGCACTGATTTTATATAATCGTGCCCCCCAGACTGATATTTGCTCCAAAAACCATTGATAAGATTCTGGCTGACGCCCATCACAGTAGACAACAACCTGCTTGGCAAAACTGTCCACATCTGGTCCAAACATGGGATGTAGCCCCAAAACAGGCCCTTTATGTGAGTCAAGCATAGCTTGAAGCGGTTTTTGTTTGATAGATGCCAAATCAACCAAGATGCATTGATCCGGCAAAGGGGGTAAACGATGAATAATGGTTTCAGTTAAATGAATAGGCACACTGACAATAACCATCCCTGCATCAGCTAATAAGTGTTCCGCTTGATCCCAGTCACCTGATTCAAGAATTCGGACTTCATAACCGGATAAAGTCAGCAGGCGATGAAACAACCGCCCCATCTTCCCTGAACCACCCACAATAACGATCGGTCCTATATGAGTATTGAGCTGCTTGAATCCTTTTTCATTTTCACTGGCATAGGATTCACGCATAATACGACGCAGAATATCTTCAATTAAGTCAGGAGAAATTCCTAATGCTTCTGCTTCCCGGCGACGAGAAGCCAGCATACTGGCCTCCCTTTCAGGCACGTAGATCGGCAGGCCAAATTGGCTTTTCACTTCACCGACTTCTGCTACTAAACCCATTCGTTTGGCAAGGAGTTCCAGTAGCGCTTTATCAACTTCATCAATTTGCTCTCGCAATTGTGATAATTCTGCTGCCATATCGATTACCCCGCCTGTTGCATCGCAATTCCATTTTTTAATAAATGGTGACGTTTTGATAAATGCGGCTTGATTTGCTGGTGTAATTTTCTTAATACCTGTTCGGTTGTTTGCCAGTTAATACAAGCATCGGTTACTGACACACCATATTTCATTTCAGAACGGGGCAATTCTGAAGACTGATTGCCTTCATTAATATGACTTTCCAGCATAATGCCAATAATGGATTGATTCCCTGCCTGAATTTGTTCAGCAACAGAATCCACAACATTGCTTTGACGGCGAAAATCTTTATTGGAGTTGCCATGACTGCAATCAACCATCAATGATGGGGCCAAACCCGCCTTGATCATTTGATTTTCACAATCAAGTACATGTTCAGCGCTGTAATTCGGTTCTGCTCCACCTCGTAAGATGATGTGGCCATTCGGGTTTCCGCGTGTTTGCAGCAGACAAACCTGACCCGATTGATTTATCCCCATAAAACGATGCGGCATAGCGGCAGCCTTCATCGCGTTAATTGCCGTATTGAGATTACCATCTGTGCCATTTTTGAAACCCACCGCGACAGATAACCCCGAAGCCATCTCGCGGTGGGTCTGTGATTCTGTCGTTCTCGCGCCGATTGCTGACCAGCTAAAAAGATCGCCCAAATATTGAGGATTATTCGGGTCAAGCGCTTCGTTTGCCAGTGGTAACCCCATTTCCACTAAATTCAGTAATAAACGACGGGCAATGTGTAACCCTGCATCCATATCAAATGACCCATCCATGTAAGGATCGCTAATTAACCCTTTCCAGCCTACGGTAGTACGGGGTTTTTCAAAATAGACACGCATAACAATATACAGACAATCACTCAATTCAGCAGAAAGTACTGTCAAGCGGCGGGCGTAGTCGAGAGCGGCATCCACATCATGAATGGAACACGGGCCACAAACGACCAATAAACGAGGATCATTATGATGGATGATATCAGCAATCGTATTACGCGCATTTGAAATAGTGTGCAGATTGCCACTACTCAGTGAATACTTTCTCTTCAATTCTTCCGGTGTAATGAGAATCTGTTCGTCAAGAATATGAATGTTATTCAGGGCATCTTTTTGCATGATCATGTTTTACACCTGCTTTATTTGTCTGTTTAACGTTTCTTCATGTCTGGCGGATAACATACCACCATCCGTAAAGATTACAATCCAAATTTTTATATTTTTTACGCATTATGTAAACTTATTTTTACATTGAAATATTAATTTCACCGATATGATTTATTAAATCATAAACAATTTCTATAAATTAAATTTCATCAAAAAATAGATTAGATATTATTAATGTTAATATTTGATACATAATATCTTACAATTTTATTCATATCCTAAATATTTTGTTAATTATTACCAATTCATTTATCAGACATGTAAATATCATTCAAAATCATAAAGTAAAAATTAGATCTTAATCCCGTTTTTATATTTCTAATTTAATAATATCTGTATGTATTTTTTAATGTTTATTTGAAACTAATAAATAACATTTATAAAAATAGTTAGATAATACAGTCTAAATCGCCTGTGTTATTTATTTTCATTTTTACTCATTTATTAAGGATAGATATGATAACGCTGCAATTTGCCATAATAATTATATGCTTATTGATAGGGACGCGTTATGCGGGCATGGGATTAGGCCTTATCAGTGGTATCGGGCTTTTTATACTGACATTTGTTTTTGGATTGGAACCCGGTAAGCCTCCAGTTGATGTGATGCTCACTATTCTTGCGGTCATTGGCTGTGCGTCTGTTTTGCAAACCGCAGGTGGGCTGAATGTCATGATGCAATGCGCTGAGCGCCTGCTTCGCCGCCATCCACAACACATTTAGGTGAATTAAAACTGGTGTTAGAAGATGCCGTTCAGGCAAAACCCTGGACTTATGCGTTAGTCTTATTTTTGGTATCAAAACTGGTCAACAGCCAAGCCGCTGCGCTGACTGCCATTGCACCGATGGGATTACAGCTTGGTGTCGATGTCAAACTGCTGATCGCATTCTTCCCGGCCGCTTACGGTTATTTTGTGTTGCCAACCTACCCAAGTGATCTGGCATGTATTGGTTTTGATCGTTCAGGAACAACAAAAATTGGCAAATTTATCATCAATCATAGTCTTATTATGCCGGGATTGATTGGTGTCAGCAGTGCTTGTGCAGTGGGATTCGTTTTAGTAAATACGTTTATGTAAGGTTATAATTAAGCCTATATATCACTCACCACTACGATGAATATCTTAGCTTAGATAATAGCTCGCTGATGGCGGGCTATTTTTTCTGTAAAGAAAATTTGACAGGAAAAGGCCGGGAAAATTCCCGGCCTTAAACGTAACTTTCGGATGTAGCGAAAGCGTATTATTTCGCGTTCAGACGCTCTTTAATACGAGCTGCCTTACCAGAACGCTCACGCAGGTAGTACAGTTTAGCTCTGCGAACAGCACCACGACGTTTAACGTTGATGCTGTCTACGACTGGGGAGTGAGTCTGGAATACACGCTCAACACCTTCGCCGTTAGAAATTTTACGAACAGTGAATGCAGAGTGCAGACCGCGGTTACGAATCGCAATAACCACGCCCTCGAATGTCTGTAGACGCTTTTTAGAACCTTCAACGACCCATACCTTAACTTCCACGGTGTCACCCGGACGGAATGAAGGTACGTCTTGCTTCATCTGCTCTTGTTCAATTTGTTTAATAATGTTGCTCATAATAACTCTCTTACCCTAGGTAAACTGATATATCAAAGACATTCCTTCATCGGAGATGTCTGGATTAATTCGTTGCCTTCCCCTGATATTCCTGTTGGAACTCAAGTAGCAACATCCTTTGCTCGTCAGTCAGAGCTAGGCTTTCTAGAAGTTCGGGCCTTCTTAACCAAGTGCGACCCAGCGATTGTTTCATGCGCCAGCGATTGATTTCGGCATGGTTCCCTGACAGTAAAACAGGCGGAACTTCCATACCATCCAACACCTCAGGGCGAGTATAATGCGGGCAATCCAACAGCCCGTCAGCAAACGAATCTTCCTCTGCCGATGCCTGATGACCCAGCACCCCAGGAATAAACCGGGAGACAGAATCAATCATCGTCATAGCAGGAAGTTCTCCCCCACTGAGGACGTAATCACCGATAGACCATTCTTCGTCTATTTCGGTTTGGATAACACGCTCATCAATACCCTCATAACGACCGCAAACCAGAATTAGCTTCTCATTTGCTGCCAGTTCACAAACTCCCTGTTGATCGAGTTTGCGCCCTTGAGGTGAAAGATAAATCACTTTTGCACCCACACCCGCCGCAGCTTTGGCTGCATAAATGGCTTCCCGTAATGGTTGCACCATCATCAGCATGCCTGGACCACCCCCATAAGGGCGATCATCAACAGTACGATGCCGGTCGTAGGTAAAATCCCTTGGACTCCAGCACTCAATACTGAGCAGGCCATTTTTTACTGCCCGACCAGTTACCCCGTAATCGGTTATTGCGCGGAACATTTCAGGAAACAGGCTAATCACCCCAATCCACATACAGCGTCCCACTCCTAGACCGTTTTACCGGAGATTAAAAACCAGGATCCCAATCTACTTCAATTGTTTTGGTAGCGAGATCGACTTTCTTGATAACCTGCCCATCAAGAAACGGCACTAACCGCTCCTTGATACCGAATGCATCTTTCAGGTTTGCTTTTATTACCATCACATCGTTAGAACCGGTTTCCATCATATCGTGGATGGTTCCAAGGTTATAACCTGCCGTATTGATTACCTGACAACCCATAAGGTCTTTCCAGTAATAATCATCGGCTTCCAGTGCGGGTAATTTGGATGAATCTACTATGATTTCACAATTAGTGAGCAGATTCGCCGCATCCCGATCATCAATATCTTTGATTTTGACGATCATATCCTGATTGTGGTGTTTCCATGCTTCCAGCTCTACGTGTTGCCACTGACCAGCGCGTTGGATAAACCACGGTTGATATTCAAAAATGTCTTCGGCTTGTTCGGTGGAGGAAAAAACTCTGAGCCAACCACGTATGCCATACGTTGAACCCAATTTCCCCAACACGATTGGATCAGCGGGGTGCTCCAGGCCAGATTGTTTGCTCATTGTTACCACCGCGACAGATTAAGCTGCTTTTTTAGCGTCTTTGATCAGTGCAGCAACACGATCAGACACAGTTGCACCCAGACCTACCCAGTGTTCGATACGGTCCAGATCTAAACGCAGAGCTTCAGCATTCCCTGATGCGATAGGGTTGAAGAAACCAACGCGCTCGATAAAGCGACCATCACGCGCACTACGGCTGTCGGTCACGACTACTTGATAGAACGGACGCTTTTTTGCGCCGCCACGAGCTAAACGAATTGTTACCATAACATCCTCATTAGTTAGCAAAACAACCAGACTCCATCGAGGAACGGAGTCCGGCTGTCCATTAAAAAGCCCGAAAATTTTACTCACTTTGGCGCAAAAAGCAATCCAAAGAGCATTTTCTTTCGCAATTTTGTTGATTAGCGGCCCATAAACCCAGGTGGCAGCATACCTTTCATGCCACGCATCATTTTTGCCAGACCACCTTTCTTCATCTTTTTCATCATGCGCTGCATTTCATCAAACTGTTTGAGCAAACGGTTGACATCCTGCACTTGTGTGCCTGAACCCAACGCAATACGGCGTTTACGCGAGCCTTTGATGATTTCGGGTTTCTCGCGTTCTCTGTGGGTCATTGAATTGATGATGGCTTCCATTTTGATCGTAATTTTGTCGTCCATCTGGGATTTCACCGCATCGGGAACCTGAGACATGCCCGGCATTTTGCTCAACATACTCGCCATACCACCCATATTGCGCATTTGTTTAAGCTGTTCGAGGAAGTCGTTTAAATCAAAACCATCGCCTTTCTTCAGTTTTGATGCCAGTTTTTCTGCCTGAGCACGGTCAACCTTGCTTTCAATTTCTTCAATTAATGAAAGCATATCTCCCATTCCCAAGATCCGTGATGCAATCCGATCAGGGTAGAAAGGTTCTAAGGCATCGGTTTTTTCACCCACACCAAGGAATTTAATCGGTTTACCTGTAATATGCCGGATAGAAAGAGCCGCACCGCCACGCGCATCACCATCCACTTTGGTCAACACGATACCTGTCAGTGGCAATGTTTCATTAAAGGCTTTCGCCGTATTTGCCGCATCCTGACCGGTCATTGCATCAACGACAAATAAGGTTTCAATAGGATTGATAGCGGCATGAACGGCTTTAATTTCATCCATCATGGCTTCATCGACATGCAGACGCCCTGCGGTATCGACCAAAAGCACATCATAGAATTTCAGTTTAGCGTGTTGGGTTGCTTTATTGACAATATCAACAGGTTTTTCTTGCGGGTCTGACGGGAAAAAATCAATTCCGACCGTTTCAGCTAACGTTTCAAGCTGTTTGATCGCCGCCGGACGGTAGACGTCAGCAGAAACAACCAGTACTTTTTTCTTATTTTTTTCTTTTAATAGCTTACCAAGTTTTGCCACACTGGTTGTTTTGCCCGCGCCTTGCAAACCCGCCATCAGAACAACTGCGGGAGGCTGAGTAGACAGGTTCAGTTCGCTGTTTACCTCCCCCATCGCGTTAACCAACTCATTTTGAACAATTTTGACGAATTCTTGCCCAGGAGTCAGACTTTTGTTAACTTCATGCCCTACCGCGCTTTCTTTGACTCTTGAAATAAAATCACGTACCACAGGCAAGGCAACATCTGCTTCCAGCAAAGCCATGCGAACTTCACGCAGCGTCTCTTTAATATTATCTTCAGTCAGTCGCCCGCGACCGCTGATATTGCGCAATGTGCGCGATAGTCTGTCAGTTAAATTATCAAACATTGTCTCAGCTCAGATATCTACAAGTGGGTCTTGTAAGGCAAATTTAGCGAATTATAACACGATGGTGGTGCAATCTCTGCAAAGAGATTCCCAAGTATAGCTAACAACGGTTGGAGGCTATCTCTGCTGGCGGTATACTTAAATTTTAAGTTAACTCTATCGCAAAACGAAAAACGCTATGCCAGTATTTTCAATCATTGCTTTACTTGCTTACCTCATTAGCCTGATGCTTATTGTGCCGGGCTTATTGCGGCAACAAAACAGTTATCAAAAACTGGCTTTACTTTTTGCAATCATCGCTCTGCTTAGTCATGCAATAGCCTTAAAGTATCAGGTTTTTCATGTCAGCAGTGGCCAGAATCTGACGCTGTTGAATTTAGGTTCTATCGTCAGTTTGATTGTCTGTATCATCATGACTGTTGTTGCCTGCCGTGGGCGAGCGTGGTTTTTACTGCCCATTGTTTACAGTTTTTCCATGATAAACCTGATACTGGCGAGCATGATGCCCGGTGAATTCATTACTCATCTTGAGAATAGTATCGGGCTGTTTATCCATATCGGGCTGGCCTTACTTGGGTACGCTACTTTGCTGATTGCCGCACTTTATGCTCTGCAAGTTGGCTGGCTGGATTATCGGCTAAAAAAGAAAAAACTGACTTTTTCCGCTGGAATGCCGCCGTTAATGGTTATTGAACGTAAGATGTTTCACATTATCCAAGTCGGTTTTATCTTACTTACATTGACGTTACTGACTGGTCTCATTTATATGGATGATATTTTTAATAAGGAAAACATCCATAAATCGATTTTGTCTTCTATAGCATGGGTTATTTACGTTATTTTGCTTTGGGGGCATTATCGTGAAGGATGGCGTGGCAAGCGGGTTATTTGGTTCAATTTATTTGGTGCATTTATCCTGACATTTGCTTTTTTTGGCAACAGGTTATTACAGCAATTCATGATTTATTAAGTGCTGAAGAATCACTATGATATATAAACCTTAGGAAGGAATTTTGCTTTGTCTGATCTCTCAACAAGCGCATTAATTATTGTTCTTGTCATCATGGTTATCATTTCTGCCTATTTTTCTGCCTCAGAAACCGGCATGATGACAATCAACCGTTACCGCTTACGCCATTTGGCAAAACAGGGGCACAGTTCAGCACGAAGAGTCGAATCACTGCTTCGCCATCCTGACAAGCTAATCAGCCTGATCCTTATCGGTAATAACCTGATCAACATTCTGGCATCTTCATTGGCTACCATTTTGGGTATGCGGCTGTACGGTGATGCAGGAGTTGCTATCGCAACCGGGATACTGACTTTTGTGATTCTGGTTTTTGCTGAAGTGATGCCAAAAACAATTGCCGCGCTTTATCCTGAAAAAGTCGCCTTTCCAAGTAGTTTTCTGCTGGGCCCGCTACAAAAAATTATGCTACCACTTGTGTGGACCTTTAATAAGATCACGCTACTGTTGATGCGTTGTCTGGGTATCAAAGTTTCCGGTATTCGCAATGATGCTGTCAGCAAAGATGAACTTCGCACGATAGTGAATGAGTCAAACAGTCATCTTTCACGTCGCAATCAGGATATGCTTATCTCAATATTGGATCTTGAAAAAGTAACCGTCAGCGACATCATGGTGCCCCGAAATGAAATTGTGGGTATTGATATCAACGATGACTGGAAATCTGTCATACGGCAACTGACACATTCGCCTCATGGCCGTATTGTGCTGTACCGGGATTCTCTGGATGATGCGATTGGTATGTTACGGGTACGTGAAGCCTATCGTCTGATGATGGAAAAAAAGGAATTCACGAAAAAAAATCTGATTAAAGCCGCGGATAAAATTTACTTTATTCCCGAAAATACACCACTGAATATTCAACTGGTGAATTTCCAGCGTAATAAACAGAAAGCAGGGTTGATCGTTGACGAGTACGGAGATATTCAGGGATTGGTTACTGTGGAAGATATTCTGGAAGAAATTGTCGGAGATTTTACCACTTCGATGTCTCCTACGCTGGCAGAAGAGGTATTACCACAGAGTGATGGAACTGTTTTAGTGGATGGTACAGCCAATATTCGCGAACTCAACAAAGCATTCGATTGGACATTGCCGGCAGATGGGCCAAGAACCATGAACGGAATGATCCTTGAAGAATTGGGAGAAATCCCGGAATTAAACGTTCAGGTGCAGATCAATGGTTATAACTTTGAAGTGCTTTCTGTCAACGATAACGTGATTAAAAAAGTCCGCGTAACACCGATGAAGAAAACCACCAAAAAAGAATAGAACCCACAGGGTAATTAAAAATATGAACAAAACTGGCCGTAAAAAACGTCTTACGGCCAGTAGATGTCTATAATCGGTTATCGTTTTTTTCTACACTTGCAGTTCAACCAGTTTTTCCTCAGGTAATGCCAGTTCATCATTTTGGTTGATGCGAACATCTGCATCCAAAATGTGACGGGCAATATCCTGTGCTTCTTGCAGAGAATGCATCTGATAAGTACCGCATTGATAAATATTCAATTCAGGAATTTTTTTCTGATTCTGTACTTTCAAAACATCAGCCATCGCCGCTTTCCAGGCTTCAGCCACACGATGTTCAGCCGGAGCGCCAACCAGACTCATATAGAAGCCGGTACGACATCCCATTGGAGAGATATCGATGATTTCCACGCCATCACCATTCAAATGGTTACGCATAAAACCGGCAAACAAATGTTCCAGCGTGTGGATGCCTTTCTCAGGCATAACTTCTTTGTTAGGAATGCAAAAACGTAAATCAAATACAGTGATAGTATCACCATGAGGTGTTTTCATCGTTTTAGCGACTCTAACAGCAGGGGCTAACATTCGAGTATGGTCAACTGTAAAGCTATCCAATAAAGGCATGTTCTTACCTCCTCAGGGTATATACCCGTCGTCTTTCAAGCTGCCTCTTTGTTGGCTACAACATATCTTGAAATTCATAGGGTATAGATTTTTTGTGAAAAAAATTTTCAGATAAATGAAACCTTTTTATCTGCTGCGGGTCTTAATTTATGAAGACGCGCAAAATTGTTATCATCCTTATTTTTCTAAGAGACTTTATTCTGTTTCGGCCACCACCAAGGGTGGCCATTTTTCTTTCTAAGATCCTGCATGTAATTTTAAATAATCCTCAAAACTCATGCTATCTTGTTGTTCCAAATTATACTGCCGTTCTATCGATGCATCACGTTCAGCAAAAAAACGTTCATCATTCAATATGCTATACGATTCATTAGTCAGTTCCTGATGGTATTTGTCTGCCAATTCCAACCCAAAACCAACAATTCCCTGTGTCTTCATTCGCTCTAACACGCGGGCAGAAAACGTGAGTGATGGATCTTCAAACATTTTAACCAGTTCTTTACAAACTGACTGATACTGCGTTCCGGAACAGCTGTCCAAGACTTCGGCAACACGTTCTAAATCCGCAAATAATTCCTGCCCGACAACCTTAAGTGGTTGTAGCTCAATGCCGCGACCAATGCCGATATCCAGATTTGGCTTGCGCCCTTCCAGAATCACTTTATTCCAGTTTTTGCGACAACAATTCAGCTCTTCACTGGTCATTTCGGGTGAATCAGCCACCGCACACCAGATCAAAAAGAGATCAAGAAAACGGATCTGAGTTTCATCGACACCAATTGCTGTAAACGGATTTATATCCAGAGAACGGACTTCTATATACTCGACACCACCACGAAGCAAGGCATCTGAAGGTGATTCCCCTGTTTCAGTTACCCGTTTAGGCCGTATCGGTGCATATAACTCATTTTCTATTTGCAGGACATTCGTATTGAGCTGTAGATACTTACCCTCTTTTTTAAGCCCCATAGCTGCAAACTCTGCTGATGGCCTGTGGATTGCGTCCTTAAGACCCGCAACATAGGTATGAAGGCTATTGAAAGTAATATTCAAATCACTCTGTGATTTATTGGTATACCCTAAATCACTCATCCTTAAAGAAGTCGCATACGGTAAGTAGCAGGTTCCTTTCTCCGTTTGCTCAAAGGAGAGTGCCGTATCTCTTCCACGTAAGAATGAAGAACAGATCGCCGGTGATGCACCAAACAAATAAGGAATAATCCAGCCGAACCGGTAATAATTGCGGATCAGTTTAAAATAACCATCGGAAATTTGTTCTTTTCCACTTTCGGCATCTTTGACACCTAACCATGCCTGCCAAAAACTAAGCGGTAATGAAAAATTATAATGTACGCCGGAGATAGTCTGCATTAGCGCACTATAACGATTTTTCAAACCCTCTCGATACAGCGTTTTAAAACGCCCTAAATTAGACGTTCCATATTGTGCCAGAGTGATGTCTTCTTCCTTGTTGATGTAACACGGCATACTCAAAGGCCACATTTTTTCATTGTTCAGATTTTTAGCCGTATAACGGTGCAAATCGTTAAGAAAACCTATGGTTTTTTCTATGTCACTATCGACAGGGGTAATAAACTCCAACAAAGATTCAGCAAAATCAGTTGTAATCCATTTATGTGTTAAAGAAGCACCAAGTGTTTCTGGATGCTTTGTCATTGTTAAATGACCGTCTGGAGTAACGCGCAATGTTTCACGTTCAATACCGCGATTAATACCGTTTAAAACGGCAGGATTTGCCTCTAGCCATGACAATGCTTTTGATACATCCGGGATCAATTTGACCTCCCGTGGAGTTTTAAGAAGGTTATTACTGTGGGCTTACTTTATATCAATCTAGTTAAATTGTCGCTGGTTACATAATCCTGATGGAATCATAATTGAACAAATTATAAACGTTGAATAATGAAAAATATAATTTATGGAAGTAAAATTGAAAAACCCCTGCCTTATTCAGGCAGGGGTTAATATGATGGTGCATCCAGGAGGATTCGAACCTCCGACCGCTCGGTTCGTAGCCGAGTACTCTATCCAGCTGAGCTATGGATGCGTTATCTGTTTTTTTATTCTGATCAGATTGCTTATGTGCTTACTTTCAGAATATGAATATCACGATGAAATCACGATATTAAATATGGTGCATCCAGGAGGATTCGAACCTCCGACCGCTCGGTTCGTAGCCGAGTACTCTATCCAGCTGAGCTATGGATGCATTGTCGGTTTTCTTTTTTCTGTTCAGGCGCTAATGATTGCCAAATGTTTCAGAATTCAGATAACTAGTAAATCGCGGTGTTAAAGTGGTGCATCCAGGAGGATTCGAACCTCCGACCGCTCGGTTCGTAGCCGAGTACTCTATCCAGCTGAGCTATGGATGCATTTATAAATGGCGGTGAGGGAGGGATTCGAACCCTCGATGCAGCTCTTAACCACATACTCCCTTAGCAGGGGAGCGCCTTCAGCCTCTCGGCCACCTCACCGTATATCCTAAAACCACACGCTTTACAACTTGCGATTTGAGCTATTCACATTATGAAATTTTCATTTCATAACTCTTGAACCTTTACTTCTGAAACTTACTCAGAAGCTTTTCTTAAAGCTCTTCGTCGCTGCGATGGCGCACATATTACTTTCTCAGCCTGATAAGTCAAACAATTTCTCTCAACTTTTTTTTGTTTGCGCACTTTACATGCAAGATGATTGGTTTAACGTCTAAAAGGCTGTTTTATCAGCAATGATATACCTTAAAATCCATGAACCTATGCAGTAAATTATTCATCGCTATAGCATCATGAACGGCGTCTTTTCGACAGATAGAAAATAAAAAGACATGAGAAAATAGAATTAGAGTAACAAAAAGAAGTAAGTTGATGTGTTTATAGAGAGGGAATAAAAAGGGAGTAGAGTAGCGCCCAAGTTTTTAAAAAAGCGTGGACGCCATTCTTGAATTAAAAAGTTGTAGGCTGAGACTTCTCTGCCTGAATCCGTTGATAAATTTCTTCACGGTGAACAGAAACTTCCTTGGGTGCGTTAACACCAATTCGAACTTGGTTACCTTTAACTCCCAGTACTGTAACTGTTACCTCATCGCCTATCATGAGCGTTTCACCAACTCGACGAGTCAGAATAAGCATTCTTTGCTCCTTGAAAATTTAAAAGAGTCGGGTCTCTAGGTTTCCCCGCTATTATCCATCAAACACCGTGAAAACGTAAAGCTATGATATTACTTAAAGCATAAGCAGTTTTGAACACGTTTCCTATATCTATAGGATAGCTAAAATATAAGTATGTGCCCAACATTTCAACAATGTCACAATAAAAAACATTTGGCACCATAAAAAAACGCTTCATGGTGCCACGACTACCACGGTAATACCAACTATAACCGCAACATTATCCACTCTTCTACACTAGCCAATGCTGAAGGAAGAGCTGTCACATCAGTCCCGCCAGCTTGAGCCAAATCAGGACGACCTCCTCCTTTACCTCCAACTTGTTGCGCAACAAAAGAGATTAAATCGCCGGCTTTTATTCTAGCAGTCAAATCCTTCGTTATACCAACAATTAGGCTGACTTTATCATCGGCCACAGTAGAAAGCACAATAATTGCTGATCCCAACTGATTTTTCAGATCATCAACCATTGTTCTGAGCATCTTAGGCTCAATATCACCCAACTGCGTTACCAATAGCTGAATACCCTGGATATTTTTGGCCTGACTAGCCAAAGAAGAGCTTTCTTGAGCGGCCTGCTGAGACTTCAACTGTTGCAACTCTTTTTCCAGTTGTTTCGTCTTATCCAGCGTAATTTTTACTTTCTCACTCAGGCCACTGACATCGCCTTTAACCAAGTGAGCTATATCTTGCAATAAATCGGCCTGCTGATAAATAGAATTAAGTGCGATTTGCCCTGTTACCGCTTCAATACGACGTATCCCGGCAGCGGTACCTGACTCACTGCTAATGCGGAATAAACCTATGTCGCCAGTATGACTTGCATGAGTTCCACCGCATAATTCGGTAGAAAAATCGCCCATACTCAGGACACGCACTTTTTCATCATACTTTTCACCAAATAGTGCCATAGCACCTTTAGTTTTTGCCTCTTCCAAATCCATTACATCCGTTATAATTGATGAATTTTTACGAATTTCGCTATTCACCAAATTCTCTACCTGACGGATTTGCTCTGGTTTCATGGCTTCAAAATGGGAGAAGTCAAAACGCAGGTACTTATCATTGACTAAAGAACCTTTCTGAGAAACATGCTCACCCAGAATCTGACGCAGTGCTGAATGCAGCAAGTGAGTTGCAGAGTGGTTCAAGCGAATCGCATCTCTGCGTACCGCATTAATGTCAGCATTAACGGTAGCACTAACACTCAGGCTGCCACTGATTAATTTACCAATATGACCAATCGCCTGACCATATTTTTGCGTATCAATAACTTCAAATATACCCGTGTCAGTGGACAATTTACCTGTATCACCAACTTGTCCACCAGATTCGGCATAAAAGGCAGTGATATCAAGGATAACAATTGCCTCTTCGCCTACATGAAGCTGCTCAACAGATTCTCCATGGCGGAAAATTGCCGTTACAGCCGCTTTCTGAGTGTGATGTTCATAACCGGAGAAACTGCTGTGGCCATCCACTTTGATCATTTCATTATAATCAGTGCCAAAACCACTGGATTCACGAGCACGGCGGCGCTGATTCTCCATTGCAGCATTAAAGCCATCTTCATCGACTTTAATGTTACGCTCACGGCAAACATCCGCCGTCAGGTCAAGCGGGAAACCGTAAGTGTCATAAAGGCGGAAAGCCGTTTCGCCATCTAACGTATCACCGGACAGTTTTGCCAGCTCTTCATCCAGCAATTGCAAACCTCGCTCAAGAGTGCGAGCGAATTGCTCTTCTTCTGTTTTTAATACCTGTTCAACCAATGCTTGTTGGCGCTGCAATTCTTCGCCCGCTGAGCCCATAATTTTGATCAATGGTGCAACAAGCTTATAGAAGAAGGTTTCTTTCGCTCCCAGAATATTTCCGTGGCGGATGGCGCGACGAATAATACGACGGAGCACATATCCCCGATTTTCATTCGATGGAATGACACCATCACAAATCAGGAATGAACATGAGCGGATATGATCAGCAATAACACGCAGGGATTTATTAGTAAGGTCTGTTGCACCAGTGACTTCTGCGACAACCTTAATCAGATCACGAAACGCGTCAATCTCATAGTTGGAATTCACATGCTGCATTACCGCAGTCAGGCGTTCCAAGCCCATTCCGGTATCAACAGAAGGTTTCGGCAGTGGTTCCATTGTGCCATCGGCATGACGATTAAACTGCATGAAAACGATATTCCAGATTTCAATATATCTGTCACCATCTTCTTCTGGGCTACCTGGAGGACCTCCCCAAATATGGTCACCGTGATCATAAAAAATTTCTGTGCAAGGGCCGCAAGGACCGGTGTCTCCCATTTGCCAGAAGTTATCTGACGCATAAGGTGCACCTTTATTATCACCAATACGAATAATTCTTTCTGCCGGAACGCCAATTTCTTTGCTCCAGATATCGTAGGCTTCATTATCTGTCTCATAGACAGTCACCCACAATTTTTCTTTTGGCAGGTTGAACCACTCGGCACTCGTCAGCAATTCCCACGCATACTTAATTGCGTCTTGTTTAAAATAATCGCCGAAACTGAAGTTACCCAGCATTTCAAAGAAAGTGTGATGGCGAGCAGTGTAACCAACATTTTCTAAATCGTTATGCTTACCACCAGCACGAACACAGCGCTGAGCCGTTGTTGCCCGGGTATAACTCCTTTTATCCAATCCAAGAAAAACATCCTTGAATTGGTTCATTCCTGCATTGGTGAACAACAATGTTGGATCATTGGTTGGCACCAGTGAGCTACTTGCTACTATCTGGTGCCCTTTAGTTTGAAAAAAGTCAAGAAACGCTTGACGGATCTCAGCGGTGCTTTTGCTCATAATTGTCCCGAAATCAAGCTGAAAAAACAGAATTATGGATGGTTGAAGTGATATGTTTATCACTATGTCAACTCACGAATACATTAAACTGGGGCTAAGATAGTGTGTCTTCCATAAGAAGTAAAATCCCATATAAATCCATTCGCTTTTCAGCATTGTAATTCGTCTACACATTTTCTGAAAGCTTGTTTGTCAGACCAGTTTTGCCATATCCAATTTCAATGATTTTTGTTACGCCCTAAATACAAAAACCACACCTTATCTAGATGTGGTTTTTCGCAATGTCAGATTATGAATGGCAAAGTGAAAAGAGTGATTAAAACTCTTCGTTATTCACTTCTTCTACATTTTCTGCGTTATCTTCATAGTCGGTGACATAATCAGTCGCAGCACTACTGAACCCACCGGCATTATTCAGCAATAATTCACGCAGTTTCTTATCCAGTTCAGAGGCAACTTCAGGATGCTCTTTCAGGTAAATTGTGGCGTTCGCTTTACCTTGACCAATTTTGTCGCCGTTATAGCTATACCATGCTCCCGCTTTTTCTACCATTTTGTGTTTAACACCCAGATCGATAAGCTCACCGTAAGTGTTAATACCTTCACCATACAAAATTTGGAATTCAGCTTGTTTAAATGGAGCTGCAACTTTGTTCTTAACGACTTTCACACGAGTTTCGCTGCCAACAACTTCATCACTGTTTTTTACGGAACCGGTACGACGGATGTCCAGACGAACAGACGCGTAGAATTTCAGGGCGTTCCCACCTGTCGTGGTTTCAGGGTTACCGAACATCACACCAATTTTCATACGGATCTGGTTGATAAAGATCAGTAACGTGTTGGAATTTTTCAGGTTTCCTGCCAGCTTACGCATAGCCTGACTCATCATACGTGCCGCCAGACCCATATGAGAATCGCCGATTTCACCTTCAATTTCTGCTTTCGGTGTTAACGCAGCAACAGAGTCAACTACAATAACATCCACTGCGCCAGAACGTGACAAGGCGTCACAGATCTCTAAGGCTTGCTCACCCGTGTCAGGCTGAGAACACAGTAAGTTATCAATATCCACACCCAGTTTTTTAGCGTAAACCGGATCGAGAGCATGTTCAGCATCAATAAAAGCACATGTTCTGCCTTCACGTTGGGCTGAAGCAATAACCTGAAGCGTTAAGGTCGTTTTACCAGAAGATTCCGGGCCGTATATTTCCACAATACGTCCCATCGGCAAGCCACCTGCCCCTAAAGCAATATCAAGTGACAATGAGCCAGTAGAGATAGTTTCAACATCCATTGAGCGGTTTTCGCCCAAACGCATGATAGAACCTTTACCAAATTGTTTTTCAATCTGGCCCAGCGCCGCTGCTAGTGCTTTTTGTTTGTTTTCATCGTTAGCCATGTTTACTCCTTCGTGAGCAATGAAGTGAAAGGGCTGCCCCACTGCCAATATATCCGTCGTCTTTCAAGTTGCCTCTTTGTTGGCTACGCTCGCTTGAAGCCACGATGCAACTCGAAATTCATAGGATATAAACCGTTTCTGATATCGTGTTTATAAGACCAGTGATCAATAAGACCCAGCAGGTTTATAAGGTCAAAGTGCTGAAACCAATTATACTGTATAATCATACAGCATCAAGCTAATTTTTTATGATTTTTTCCAATAATGTTTTTAAGGAAAAAATAACTGATTGGAGGCGCACCGAATTACGGTCTCCAGTAAAAAGCTGATAATATGACTGCGTATGTATATTGTCACCGTCACGGATTGCAAACCCGAAGCAAACCGTACCTACTGGCTTTTCTGCACTGCCACCATCCGGCCCGGCTATGCCACTGACCGAAACAGCATAATCTGCTGTGGCAGCTTTTAATGCGCCGACAGCCATTTCTCTGACAACCTGTTCACTGACTGCCCCAAACTGAGCCAGTGACACCTGCGATACGCCCAGCATTTCATGCTTAGCCTCATTACTGTAAGTCACGAAACCACGGTTAAAATAGGCAGAGCTTCCCGCAATATCTGTGATTACCTTCGCTATCCATCCTCCTGTGCAAGATTCTGCACAGGTTATCGATAATTTTTTCTGACGTAATCGTGTTCCCAGTTCAATACTAAGCTGATTCAGGATTTTTTCATCCATAGCACGCCTTTAAACTCTATAATAAATTAACTTTTACGAAGCAGATCCCAAATCCATAGCCCTCCGATCGCTAAAGAAAACAAGACACCAAAGCCAACACCTATAGCAACAACGGAAATTCCCAACATCATGGAAATGGAGTATAGAGCCAACATGAGCAACATTGCGCTGTTTTCAGCAAAATTCTGCACTGCAACGGCCTTTCCTGCGCCCATCTCATGCTTGCCATGTTCCTGCAACAATGCATTTAGCGGCACAACAAACAGGCCACCAAACACACCAAGGGTAATCATGATTAAATAGGAATGCCATAGTGATTGTTGAATGGCGAAAATAATGACAACGAGGCCGATCATAATCCCCGCGGGCATACAACGGCGCACTGTTTTTAAGGTAATAAACCGGGCAGCCAGACCTGCTCCGCCAATAACGCCAATAGCCACCATGGCATTCAGCAATGCAGGCGTTGTATTTCCTTCAATTCCCAACACGACAGGCACCCAGGCAATCAGTAAGAAGCGCATAGCCATACCCGCTCCCCAGAACATACTGCTGCCAACCAAAGAGAAGCGTGTTTCTTGATTTCTCCAAAGCGTAGAGGTCACGTCGATAAAATCCATCAGCATGACTTTGGGATTCCAACCTGCTCCCTTGCGGACTGCGGCTAAACGAGGAATATAAAAGTTGATGGCAACAGCAAGCGCATACATCAGGGCACACAGCCCTAGTGCGAGCAACAAATTGTAATCAGAAAGAAAGCTGCCCGTTACCGTACCTAGCAGGATAGCGATAATCGTTGATGCCTCAACCATGCCGTTGGCCTTAACCAGACGCTCACCACTTGTCAGCTCACTTAAAATCCCATACTTGGCTGGTGAATAGGCTGCGGCGCCTACTCCTACAAGGGTATATCCAAGAAAAGGATTCATATCAATGCAAATGCTGAATACCCCCAGCAACCGAATACCATTGGCAAAGAGCATGACCCGGCCTTTCGGGAATCGATCCGCAATTTGCCCGACAAAGGGTGCCAGAACGATATAAGTCAGCACGAAAACAATTTGCAGAACAGGCAAGCTCCATGCCGGATAAGATTCGGTTTTCAATTGGGTCAATATGGTAAAGATCAGGGCATTGTCGGCAAATGCAGAAAAAAATTGAGATAATAAAACGGCCTTCATCCCACGATTTAACAACGGTTGTGCCTCAACAGTTCCACTCATATTATTATTACTCCTGCTCTGCCATTTGCCGTAATGCAACAAAATCAGGCTTGCCGCTACCCAGCAAAGGTAATTGTTTTACATAACGGATATCGCGCGGAACAGCCAGTTCCGGCAGGCCAATCTTACGCGCCACAATCAACAGAGCACTTCGGTTAAGAACCGTATCCGTTGTAAATAGCACCAATGCTTCACCTTTGCTAAGGTCGCTCTTGGAAGTTGCTGCGTGCAGGGCATCCGGCGAAATATTTGCAGCAATTTGCTCGACAGCCTCCAGGGAAATCATTTCACCTGCCAGTTTTGCAAAACGCTTCACTCGGCCTTTTATCGTACAAAAACCGCCTTCATCAAGGGAAACGATATCACCTGTGTCATACCAGCCGTTCTGGATATTTCCTTCAGCATCTTCTGCCGCTGGAGATTCAAGACGATCCGGCGACTCAACTCGCAGATAGCCCTTCATGATATTTGGGCCGCGCAATTGCAGACGACCTCCGTTTTCAATGCCCGGAACAGGTAATAAACGCGCTTCCATACCGGGTAAAATCCGCCCTACAGTGCTAGCTTTGGCTGCCATCGGTACATTTATTGCCACAACCGGCGCGCACTCTGTTACGCCATAGCCTTCCAGAATACGAATACCAAATTTATCCTGCCACACGCGTTTGGTGTTTTCTGACAATTTTTCAGCGCCAGCAACAACATAACGTAAACGGGAAAAATCATAAGGGTGGGCATAACGGGCATAGTTGCCCAAGAATGTCGAGGTTCCGAACAAAACAGTACAATTTTGATCATAGATCATTTCAGGAACAACACGATAATGCAGAGGATTCGGATAAAGGAATAATCGGCTTCCTGTCATTAATGGTGTGAACACCCCGACAGTCAGCCCAAATGCATGAAACAGCGGCAAACAGGACATAAAGCAGTCCTGTGGTGTGAAATCAGCAACTGTTTTAATTTGCTCAACATTAGCCAACAAGCTGGCGTGACTGTGTACTACCCCTTTTGGCGCCCCTTCAGAGCCTGATGTAAACAGAATTAAGGCATCATCTTCCGGCTTCTGTGAGGTTAACATCGCGCTGGCAGGGAAAAACAGGTGCCAAAATATCCATAATTTATCTTGCCATGTGATGGTGTCTTTTAAATCTTCAAGGTAGACCCAATTTGCTTCGGTTACCTGTTCCGGCAGATGTGTTAACTGGCCTTTCTCCAGAAATTGCCGGGAAGTTACGATAGTTTTAAGTGTTGCCGCCTGTAGGGCATTTTTGATTCCACTGCACCCGGCCGTATAATTCAGCAAAGCCGGAATTCGCCCTTTCAGCGATGCGCCATATATAGCAGCAACCATTACCGTTGCATTCGGCAACAGAAACCCCACTCTTTCACCTTCCTGAGTGAAACGTTCAAGGATCCGGCTGACACCCAGAATTTTTTTCAGCAATGCCTGATAGCTGTCTTTTTTCAGCGCAATATCTTCAATGCAGGGTTTAAAGCGACCGAAACGTTTTTGAGCCGTTAGATAAGCACTAAATAATGTCTCTTTCGGACGTGTCTGCATTCTCACGTTCATCATGACATCATGCAGCTTCTCGCCCGCTAAACGGCGACGCTCCGCAGAATCCTCCGCATCAGGCATCGGAAAATCCAGTGCAGGTAAAATCTGGATAGTAATTTTGGGGAACCAGTGCCGCTTCGTGACACCTTTTAGACGCCCGAAGATACTTTGTTCTGCGCCATCAATTCGGACAGGCACAACTTTTGCGCCTGATTTGGCGGCAATGAACCCCGCACCATCGTAAATTTTCATCAAAGATCCGGTAACAGTGATCCGGCCTTCAGGAAAAATAACAATCGGGCGCCCATTCTCGGTCTCTTTTACCAGCGTCCTGATTGCCATCGGATTAGTGGGATCTAAAGGCACGATATCAGCATAAGGCTTAATAAATTTCTGGAAGCTGCGCGTTGCAATATTAGAATAAATGGCAAAAACAGGTTTAACGGGCAGAAACAGCCCAATCAGAAGCCCATCTAAAAAGGAAACATGATTGGGTGCAATAATACATTTGGTGTGTTTGAGGTGCTTTGCATCACCTTCGACTGTAACTCTGAAGAGTACTCGTAGAATGAACCGTATAAATTTCAAGCGTATATCCATATCTCAATCCATATCTCAACACAATTAAATAAAATTAAAGTGAATAAGCAAAGTGATACTATAAAAGCTATACGTATTCTGAGATATAAAAATTACTATCCATATAAAAATAAGTGTAAAAATAAAAAAATATATCAAATTATTTGTTTATGATGACTAAAAATATAGTTTCTAATATCAAAAACAATATTTTCTATTGTTCGCGTTGCATCAGCAATAAAATGAGCACATTCGCAATACAATTGTTCCCTTTGTGCCAATACGCTTTCCATTTCTTCCGTTATCGATTTACCGGTCAGACTGGGGCGTTGTGAGTCCTCCGGATTAAGAGACAACCGTTCTGTCAAGACACTGGCAGGCGCTTGCAGGTAAATAACAATCCCGTTCTGCCGCATATACTGTCGGTTTTCAGCTGCCAGTACCATTCCACCTCCGGTGGAAATAACCTGTTCCTTCTGGCTGACGGCGTGCAATGTCTGGCTTTCCAACTGGCGGAAATAATCCCAGCCATGTTGTTTAACCAGCTCAGCAATGGTCATTCCACTCGAAACCTGAATGCGATCATCTGTGTCAACAAATTTATACGATAACGCTTCAGCTAATACATTACCTATTGTGGTTTTCCCTGCACCACGTGCTCCTACAATAAATATAGTCTGCTTCATTTCACTGTTTTCCCGAAAATTGGCACTGTCAATGCCTGAATACAAAGTAAAGTATAGTAACCAAATATTTACACTGGTGTAAAAACCTGTTTTTTTATTTCATCAGTAAACCATCTTACCCGGAGGTAAGCGTGGCTTACTCTGATTGAACAAATGTTGTCTGACAAGCGTGATCTGACAAATATTATCGAACAAGCACTGCCACTGTTGGCTAAAAAAAATCCTACCATTAACGACGGGTGAGATAATTGCCATAACCAACCCATTTATACGTCGTTAATGCATCCAGTCCCATCGGGCCTCTGGCGTGGAGTTTTTGGGTACTGACAGCGACTTCCGCCCCTAAGCCAAATTGGCCGCCATCCGTGAAACGGGTGCTGGCATTCACATAGACGGCAGCAGAATCCACATGACGAATAAAATAATCTGCGTGTTGTAAACAATCAGTCAAAATAGCATCAGAGTGAGCAGTGCCATAAGTACGGATGTGTTCAATGGCGCTATCGATATCGCTGACAACTTCTACATTCATGTCCAACGATAACCACTCATCGCAATAATCTTCTGTTGTGACTTCAACAACGCTGGCCGGGCCATCTTTCAGTAACGCCATCGCTGATGCTCCCGCATGTAGCGTTACTCCCAGCGCTTTCATTCTGGCACTCAGTACCGGCAGAAAATTCGCAGCGATTTTTTCATGTACCAGTAATGTTTCTAAAGAGTTGCAGGCACTCGGCCGCTGAATTTTCGCGTTGGCGATAACGTCCAGCGCTTTTTCGGCATTCACCTGTTCATCCACAAACGTGTGGCAGACTCCGATTCCTCCGGTGATAACCGGGATAGTCGATTGCTCACGGCACAGTTTGTGCAGCCCTGCGCCGCCACGTGGGATCAACATGTCAATATAACGATCCATTTTCAGTAATTCTGCAACTAACTCACGATCAGGTTTGTCAATGGCCTGTACCGCGGAAGCGGGTAAACCACTCTGTTCCAGTGACTGCTGGACCACTTTAACCATCGCCTGATTCGTGTGATGAGTCTCCTTACCGCCGCGCAAAATGACTGCATTTCCTGTTTTCAGACACAATGTGGCAACATCAATAGTCACATTGGGGCGCGCTTCATAAATCACGCCAATGACGCCAAGAGGAACACGGCGGCGGCTCAGTTGCAGCCCGCTGTCCAGCCATTGACCATCCATCACCTGCCCGACCGGATCTGCCAGACGACAAACCTGACGCACATCATCAGCAATGGCTTTCAAACGTTCAGGCGTCAGCCACAACCGATCAAGCAGGGCCTCATTCATACCCTGTTCACGCGCCTGTTGCATATCCTGCTGATTGGCAGCAAGGATCACATCGGTTTCTTGTTCAAGTAAATCAGCAATATGGTTCAATGCCTGATTCTTCTGATGCGTGCTCAACTGAGCCAGTTGCCACGATGCTGCTTTGGCGGCTTTTCCCATCTGTTCTAGCATGGTGGAATCCTTAATTTACAATCATATCATCACGATGCATGGCAACTGCACCATATTCATAGCCCAATATCTGGCTGATTTCCTGTGAATGATGGCCTGCAATCAGTCGTAAGGCATCACTATTGTAACGACATACGCCGTGGGCTAGTGTCTTGCCCGACAGGCTACAAATGCGGATAACTTCGCCACGGGAAAAATCACCGGCAACGCTTTTAATTCCTTTCGGTAATAACGAACTGCCTTTCTCAAGGATGGCGGCTTCTGCACCATTATCGACAATAATCTCGCCTGCCGAAGGTGCACCAAAGATCCAGCGTTTGCGATTTTCCATCGGGCTGGTCAAACCATGAAAGCGTGTGCCTACTGACTTATCTTCAATGACATCAGCGATCACATTAGTTTTATTACCCGCAGCGATAATCACATCAATGCCTGCACGGCCAGCAATGCCTGCGGCCTGAAGTTTCGTTGCCATACCGCCGGTGCCAAGGCCGGAAACGCTGTCTCCCGCCATCATTTTTAGTTCATCACTGATATCATGTACTTCACGAATCAATTCTGCATCAGGATGACTACGGGGATCGGCTGTATATAAGCCTTCGATATCGGTCAGCAGCAACAACTTATCTGCCCCCCCCAGAATGGCCGCCAGAGCCGAAAGGTTGTCGTTGTCACCGACCTTAATTTCTGCGGTAGCAACTGCATCGTTCTCATTAATAATAGGGATAATCCGGTTATCGAGCAGGGCATTTAATGTATCCCTTGCATTAAGGAAACGCTCGCGATCTTCAATATCTGCTCGAGTTAGCAACATTTGCCCGACATGAATACCATAGATGGAGAAAAGTTGCTCCCACAGTTGAATTAATCGGCTTTGCCCGACAGCGGCAAGCAACTGTTTTGACGCAATGGTCGCCGGCAGTTCTGGATAGCCCAAATGTTCCCGGCCTGCGGCAATTGCCCCAGAGGTCACAATGATAATACGGTGGCCTTTTTCATGCTGCTGCGCACATTGCCGCACCAATTCCACTATATGAGCACGATTCAAACGGCGCGAACCGCCGGTCAATACACTTGTTCCCAGTTTTACAACCAATGTTTGGCGGCTATTCATCATCTTCCTGCCATTATGATTAATTTGAAAAAATACTATACCAGTCGCCTTTCAAGGCGCACCTTATATCTCACTAAAAAGTGGTGAGTTTATCACAGCACCTAATTATTGAGAACGTGACCGAATATCAGATAAATTTCGCTGAATAGGAACGTAAGACCCTAACTTACTCATTTTCTGCAACGGATGAACGTTTTTGCGTAAGCCCTTTCGCTATTACAAATTGAATCGTATGCATTAATATAGCCGGATCATGTTCAAAATCAGTGAGGGGAATGTGATGAACTTGAGCAATAGCTGACAGGCCTTTGAGTAGATGGCTGGCAGAGTCATCAAAGGGTTTTTCAGTAACCAATATGATTGGACGTCTTAAGGCGGAAGCCCAACCTAACTCAATATGGGTTCCATCTGTTCTAATTAAATGTTTCTGTTGTGAGCAGACAGGTAAAATAGCAACAAAAATGTCACACCGATCCATCCATTGGCGATCCCGTTGAGAAACTTCCTCTGGTGTAAATAAGTGTGTTGTACTGCCAAATTGCTCTGTACGATGAGCTGAAAAAACTTCTGCACCAAATGATTCTAGCTGATGAATAGCAGATTTAATGTGTACTTGTAACTTATTGTCTAGTGTCCTTAATTTCAATGCATGCTGAATAGGACCGCCAACAAAGACTTTAACATCGGAAAATATCATAGACATAGGTTCGCCTCTTATTGAGATAAGTTTTAATATTTTTTGAATAGATGACAATATTTATTTCTTTATACAGAAGTTATAGAACCATTATTTAAATAAATCACATAAACATTATTATGCTATATTTAAAATATGATACTGAATTATAATTTTTGATTGATAACTCTACTTTCAATATAATCAACAATAATATCACATGAATTATTTTGTAAAATATCACAACAATAATGAGCGCTTTTGTTCTCATTTACCAGAAATTGGCTTATCTTATCCATAGCCCGTTTTCTTTCTGTAGGATTATTAATAAATAAGTTATTGGATTCTTTAATTAACGCTAAACCCTCTTTCTCCGGCAGGTATGAGGGAATATCAGGATAACCGTATTCCGGTTGCCATAAGAAACCGTATTCAGGACTATAATAATGCTGTAGATATACATCTAATTGTAATTGTTGACTATAGTTTTGTGGTGGTAAAAAGAAAACATCTTTATTGAGAGCAATACATTCATAAAATGTTGTCAGCCCCGGATTAGCTAATACCTTACGAGCACTGCGCAATTTTTGCAGAAATTCATGTCTGGCAAAACAACCAATATGGATGTGAGGATGCGTTTGCGCAAATCTTGCTGCCAGATTTACAATCGTTTTACCTCCACCAGCAATAGTCATGTTGGTTTCATTTTGCAGCTGAGGAATAGACAATAACTCTTCGAGAAAATGGTAATAAAAATCGGTTGTATCGGCGTAGACGGTATCAATACCACCAAGAGTAATTAATATACCTTCTTGATTAGGTTCATCTTTTATGAATTGTTGTAGGGAATTATGAAGAATTGGAGGAATGATTTGATAATTGCCAAGTTTATCACGGCATCGTTTAATATTTCGCTCTATGCCATGAAAGTTCTGAATAAATGTTTTTTCAGTTTGGCGCAGATCGACATGAAGATTATCCCACATCCAAAATAGAGTATCGATGTAGATAATGGGTGTGTCAAACTTTGCAACAAAATCAATCGAATTAGGGTTAGTATTGCTGATATATAAGTTTGCATTTTCAATAAGTTCAGAATAGCGGGAAAGGTCTGTAGCCGAAGTGGTATCACATTCATAAATATCATGAAACAGGCCAGATTTTTGACCTAATTGAGAAGAAGTGAGAGTGCCTAATAAAATAAATTTAGTGTCCGATATTAATTTATTTCGCTGCCTTAATTTTTCCACCACATTTAATGTGGTGGATATTGGTCCAAAACAAAATGGATCGGCGTCAAAAATAATATAAGGAATATTTTTTAACATATTATTCTCTCATAAAGGAATGTTTATATTTTCTATATCAAATTGTTTAGTATAAGGACAGTATAAAAAAGTACTGCCATGTAGATAATTAAGATGCAATCGTCCAGAAAGATTGAGATCATCTGTCATTAAATGAGCCAAGAATATGTTATGCAGATTTTGATGGGAGATAATAATTCGCATAGAAGACATTGAAAGCTCATCACCAATTTGCATAAGAAAGCGATGGACTCTATCAACCGCGTCCATCACCTGTTCTGAATCGTTGAAAGGTAAATCAAGGGGAGTATGCAATAACCGATAAGCATAATCTTCCCCATAACGTTGCGGAATATCGGCCAGTTTCATGCCAATAAGTTCTTCTGGAAAGAATTCACAAAGCGCATCACGTTCTTGTATTGAACAAGATTTGCACGCTGAGATGAGTGCTTTTGCGGTTTCAAGTGCCCGGCGTTGAGGTGAGGTATAAATGTTTTGTCCCGGCAGTTTCGGTAATATGCGCCTGCCAATATCTTCAGCCTGTTTGATTGACGCGGCATCAAGAGCGATCAAATTATCTTCAGGGCAGTAATCAAGATGATCAAGCGGAATAATTTGCCCATGCCTGATCCAGAGTATCTTTAGAGGAGGAATAGAACCATCGTAGTGTATGCGTTCCTCTACCTGATAGCTTGAAAGCCCATGTGATTGCCAAAAAAAGTTGGCATTTTTGCCGATATCTGTCTCCAGATGAACACGAGTGGCGCCGTGGCGACGTCCCCATTGCAGCATGGCATGCCATAATCCATAACCCAGCTTCCGGCGTTGGTATTCATCCTTAATATAAAATTCAGCAATATTCAAGGTGACTTTTTCTTCCCGCTCAAGATATACATTGGCTAACCCCGCTGATTTTTCGCCATTTAGCAACAAAAATAACCCTCTGTCACCTTGCAGGATGCGTTGCTCAAGAATGATATGATTTTCCTTTGCAATCGACTCTTCTGGCTGACCCCCGAAGACTTCTGGCCAATGGCGCTGAAAATATTCTCCATAAAGATGAAGAAATGAATTCCACAAGGGAGATTGAGGGGTAACTTGTTTGAGTTCTAACATTTTACTGACTCCATTCAACTCTGGGTGAACTAAACATCAACATAACTTCCTTACGCCATTGATGATAATTTAAGCTGCAATACCCTTTTTCTTGTCGGGGTTCAGCAAGTAACGGCTGAACCAGCCCCTGACGTTTAAGTAATGCTTGCATGGAGGGTGAACATAGCGCCCAATTTAATACAGTACGATAAGGACTTGATTGATAAGAAGTGTACAGCGAGATATCGTGGATATCATCTTCAATAAAGTGAGATTGTAAGTGTTCTTTTAATGCCGTGAATTTTTCTTCAGCAGCAGCATAAAAGACAGCAAGAGTATTTCTGACAAAAGAGGGAATATGTTCTCTGTTTGTTAGACGAAAGCGTAATGCACCACCGGTATGAATAAGTTTATTGCCGTTGAAAGAATAATAAGCGGCATGAACATGCCGTAATTCCTGTAAGCAATCTTTCTTTCCATAGCCCTGAGAAAAATCCAGAAATACATGAATATTGTGGTTGTGTTGAATTTCCCGCAAAAATTCCAGACAACCCGGGTCGATATACCCTAAAGGATGGGCGAAAAGTATGGCTCGTGGTTGTGGACGATGGCTTAGCATTGCCATCATAGTCTGGATATCCGCCTGCAAAATCATATCGGCCTGCTCTGGTGGTAAAACAGGATAGAAGAGTGGTTGCCAATTGGCTGCGTAAACAGATTCAACCATGCTTTGGCATATCCATTCCGGCAGCAGGCAATAGCCATGAGTCGACACAGATTGTAGATCTTCGCGGAAAAAGTCCCGTACTGAGCAGCCATAGTTCATGATATTGATATCTTGCTGAGACACTGTTTCTTGCGGGGAAAACCGATTGCCGTGAGATATCATGGTGTGACCCTGAGATGAAGCCGCTCAATATATTCATTGGCTAGCTGGTCATAGAATTCATTTTCCCTGCCCCATAGATCAACCTGAAGGCCAGCGTAAGGACAATAGAGCGCATCCAGATGGTCAATTAGGCAATTAATTCCCATTAACTTTTCTCTGCCCTGATAGCTACAACCCCATTTCGCGGCATACCATTGGCCTGCACCGTTATTTATCATCAATGACCAGGCTCCGGGAGTGCCGTTATCGTCATAAGTGACCGCCAGATGATAATGGTTGCTTTTGGATAACAGGCCGGGAAGGTATTGGAGGTCTTCACGGTTCAGGCTGCGCATGTCACTTTGCTGAAGAATTTTCCAGCCCTTTGTGTCTACATATAGCGCATCCTGCCACAGCTGCTCAATTTGACCCGAAGTACTGTAGCGTGTAACGGTTCGGTGGGTACGTGCTTTCTTAATGCTGCGCTTTAATCGGGTTGAGTATTGGTTCAAAAAATCGGCCACTGTTGTTTTCGCTGGTATGTTGATAACGGGCGCTGGCCATCGGTTTTCTTCATGACACCGTAAACCATGCTGTTGCGCTAAATTATGCAGGTGAAAACAGGCACGGGATTGCGCATTCAGATACTTAAATAAAACAGGTTGCTGCTTTAAAAAAGAGAGTAATTCTTTTTCTTCTTGAGCTGTAAACGTGAAATCGAAGAAAGTATTGCTTTGCCACTGCTGGAGGCTTTCCTGCCAAACCAGATCAACATATTCAAAACACTTTAATTCAGGGTAACGCAACGCAGTTCCCAAATGCCACCAGTGTGAGGCGGTTGGATTGGCAAAAACAGCAATTGGTGCAGATTGTTGCATAATAGTCTGGCTTATCAACGCCACAATAGTGTCCGGCGAATATTTCGCGCTATCAAACCCTGTTTCATCAGATAGATTGTTATTCCACAAACTATCCTGAGCAACTTCTCTGATACGGGAAGCGGGCAAACGATCTTCTATAGCCCGCGCCTGATTACGGATAATCAACGTTGATTCCTGTGCAACGAGCCTATAATGCAGAATTCGAACATTCTTTCGCGTAAACAAGGAATGAATTGCATTAAGTTCTTCAGGATAAATGAATACGCCATCCAGAATGATCAGATCACTACCCGCATCAAGGCAATCATCAGCCACCTTTAACAACCGCAGGGTATCTTCCATGATGACCCTTTGTGTAAGGTATGTTCTTGGTTCAACAAAATGATGAAAAGTATCCCACGGTAAATAGGAGACAGTTAACCCCTGTGCCAGCATGGCATCTTTTAAGCGATTGCATATTGTGGATTTACCACTTGCCGGTGTTCCTCTGATCACCACAACAGTTTTATGCTTCATTACCTGATACCTTTGACTGCCAGCCTCGCATGATATCCACAATAGAATGTCGGTTTAAGATGGCCTGATAATAATCGTCATGACCAAGTTTAGCGGCACGCTGCATAATCTGTTTTGCTGTAAGACGTAACTCGATTTTATGATTACTATTGCCCAGACACATTTCTTTGCCTTGCGTATTGGGTGCCGGTGTGTAGAGCAACATATCGCAATTCTGTCCGGTGGCATGATAGTAAATCTGGATTGCTTTTTGTTGCGTGGTATTTTCCACAAACAGCGCCTGCCCTGACGGTATGTCAAGCGCAGTGCTGAGGAATTCAGGTGTATAAAGGGTAATGTTGCGATAATACACACCCAATATCATCTTCTCTTCACCGGTTCCCTGTGGGTAAGTGGCATCCGGTTTTTTGGCGTAGAGTCCATATAGCATTGAAGCTGGCAACACCGTCTTAATATGGGGAACCCATTGTTCAATATGTCGGCGGATCTTATCTTCGGAGGTATCCACCCAATAAATGGGAGGTAAAGGGATATTAAGCTGATTCAAAGTATAAACAATACCAGCTTCTAACCACTCTCTCATTGTTTTGTGGTTCGCTTGCTGAGGATCAAAATGCAGCAAGTCAGCCATCATGATCGCTTCATGAGATTGAAAATAGAGATAAACCGGAGCATTGTGTTGTGAAGCAATGATTGCAGGCAGCACAGAATCGAGCAAATCTTGCAGTGAAAGCCGGGCTGGTACGCCTTTTGCGTAACAGATGCAAGAGCCTCCCAGCACATATCGGACAGGCAGGTTGTTTTTGTTGAGCCGTGTAAAGAAGTTCTTGTCTGACATCATGATAGGTTTCCTTCCATAGCCCACTGTAAGACATTTTCGTAAATAGTATTATCAATAGGAACAGGCAGGCAGATGCGCTCCCTTACGATGATATCGTGATTCTCTAATGTTGATACAGGCAATGGACTTTCTTGTCGGCTCCAAGGGAAGCGGTCAGCGTAGGGAGAAAGCTGGTTTTTTATAATCGGATGGTTAGCCAGATCCCAAGCTTGCCAATCATATAGCAATGCGGTATTGAAACGATTTTTCGGTAATTTGCTGCGTTTTAACCAGACAGAAACGGGTATTGTCCCTTCCGGGCGTGGTGTAACCCAGTCAGCAGGTAAATATTTCAGGATTTCCTGATACCGTTCTGTTAATAAAGCACGATACTGTTCGATATTCTCCAGCTGGTTAATCAGCAATGCAGCTTGTATTTCATTGAATTTATTATTATCACCAAAACCAATACTCTTGCTCCAATCCGGGTAACCTTCGGCTGTACGTTCAGCACCGTGATCAGTCATCATGCAGGCATTGACGAACAAAGAATTATTTTTGGCAATCAGTAAACCCCCTTCACCGCTGCTGATTAATTTATTGGCCTGAAAACTGAAACAGCCATATTCACCAAATGTGCCCACAAACTGATTTTGATATTTCACCCCCATTGCTTGTGCGCAGTCTTCAATCAGGTGCATCTTATGTTGCAGGCAAATTTGGGTGATTTCAGCAATTGAAGCAGCAGCGCCCTCCAGATGTACGGCAATAACCGCCAGAGGTTTGGTATCCATTTGATTTATCGTTTTGCTTAATGCTCCTGGAGACATCATGCCATTGTCATCGACATCAACGAGAACAGGAATTAATCCGCAACTGAGCACAGCGTTGGCCGTTGCGATAAATGAAATAGAAGGAATAAGAACCCATTGCCCTATTTTGGGTCTAAGCCCGAGTAAGGCCGCTTTGAGCGCGACAGTTCCATTTGTCAGCAGAATGGTATGCTGGCTATGCAGAATATTTTGTAACAACCTTTCTGCCTGACGGCAATATTGACTCTCTGTGGCATACCTGAACACCGCTTTATTATCAAGAACGGTTTGCAAGCGGGATTTTACATTATCAGCAATCCTGATATTACCAAGATAAGGTCTAAAATATGACATATTATTATCCTAACAATCAATATACCAATCCAACTTCAATATGCGTGTGATATTTCCCATTTACGTGGAAACATATAAAGTTTCGCGTCGTGTTGCGGATAGCAACTTGAAGTTTATTGCATATATTTTTATTAATATTACCTGTGCCAATGATGAACCGGAACAGGGACTTTATTCATTTGAATTATTAAATAAACAGCTATTGCAATCAGTAAAAGTATAGAAAAACCAGCTGCGGGTAGAAAATATTGAGTGGAATCAGGAACTATAGATACCGTGATTGCAGCTATTGGAAATGAAAAATTCATTGTTACCTGAAATAAAGAAAACAAGCGACCTTGTTGCATTTTCAATGCTTCCTGATAAATAGTCTTGGTGATTAATATATTAAAATAAATTATGGCAATATTATAAAGCAAATAGAAAAATGATTTTACATAGAATGTTTGTAGTTGAAAAAACAGAATACCAAATATAAACATTCCCATAAATATTGAAATGGGGTAGCGTTGAATACAATTACCAATATTGGTTTTATCGAGTAATGTGGTACAGAAAATCGGTATCAGGGCACTGAGTAAATAGAACAGCGTAACCAATTCATAACTTTCCTTCGCTAAACTTCCCATAACAACAACAGGAAGTGCCACCATCAAAAACGCATTGGAAAAAATTGCAAAAACTATAGCAATGGCAAATATCTTATAATAGCTTTGTTGAAATATAGCACTTACGCCAACAAATAACTGAGTTTTTTGCTCTGCTGTACGTTTTATCTGTATTGCCATCATAAGATAGCAGACATAACAATAAGGTAATAGAGAGAATAATTTGATCGCCACAAGTGTCTCTATTCCCTGAGTAATTCCCAGTAAAGCACCGAGCCCAGGGCCAAGAGCTGAAATCAGCGATGTAGTGATAACAATATAGAGAGAAACATTTAAATGCTTACTCCCTTGTTGCTCTGCCCAATCATTCAGTTCATGCCATGCAACGCGCGACCATGGAATTTCATAGGCAAAAAGAAACTCCAATAATGCAATAAACAAAAGCAACATAATAGGCGAAAACTCAATCTTCCCAAATAATAATATCAATAGCAACAACGTACTAAAAACCTCCAGTAATAATATAACCATCCGAAACCGCCAAATATCAGTTGAATAATCGATTTTATATCCCCATAACAAAGCACCAACAGAGGTAAATGAAAATATCATTCCCATACTTAAATAATAATATGTCATTGGTGTATTCTCAGATAATAATATATAAGGATACCCGACAGCAAGAATACTTGAACCAACACCATTAATAAATAAAGAAATAAGAAACAGGTATCTTATCATCATATTAATCTTATTCTATGATTGTATAACGGAATTTATTATTGTAATTATTTAAATATTTCAGACATTCACATTCATTTTTTGCAGAGCAAATAATATATCCCATTTTTTCAGTGTAATGGGTGTTAGAAAAGTAACTGCCGACTTTAGCATATTGCGCCCATTCAATGACATATTCATCAATCATTTCCTCTATCGGTGTTATGGATTTAATTTTTCCAATCTGTGGGTTAAAAATGATCATGCCAATACAATTGAGATCGGTATTCGATATGGGGAAATAAGGCGCTTCGTCAATCGAAGCAGGGGAAATTAATGCGTCAATAAAGACATCAAAAACATGCTTACGATAGGCTTGCGCATGAAGGTCAAATAGCCTGAGACCCGGTGGACGTGATGCGGTTTCGCAAAGTATGAGATTGTTGGTATTTTCTTCTATGAAAATTTCAGTATGCGTAAAACCGTATTCAAGATTGAATGCCTGCAATACTTGTCGATTAAATTCAAACAGCCGATGGCTGTCTGGCGCGTTCGGCAGCAGGGTATGCCAGATAAAATGACGGGGTTCACTTTGATCGGAAGCGAGTAATGAACAGGCGTAAGCACCGATGCCCTGATAGATAATCTTATGCCGGAATACTGCTGCATCAACATGTAATAGCCTGCCTTGGATTTTTTCTTCAACCAGATACTCTTCAGGTACATCAAGTTCCTGTAGTGCATTAAGT